>NZ_JBFTMC010000002.1:0-178065 GCF_056396765.1 Bacillus sp. 05T22 | reverse complement strand
ACTTAAGATTTGCTATACCAGTATCAATGTTAATAGCTTTTTTTGTTGCATCAGCTGAATTACTTTTAGGTGTTTCAGCGAAAGAAATAGAAGAATAATTAAAAGTGCATAAGCCAATTGATAAACATGCTAGTAATTTTATTCCTTTAATATTTTTTGTAATTTTCAAAAAACTCAACTCCTTTTTTAGAATAATTTTGTTGCATCAGCTAAATTACTTGTTTATGTTTCAGCGAAGGAAATAAACGAATAATTAATAGTACATAAACCAACTAATAAACATACTAGTAATTTTATTCCTTCAACATGGTTTAGAACTTTTAAAATACTCACCTCCTTTTTTTAAAAATTATATCATGTAATCTCAATTTTTGTATATTGATAAAATTTTTCCCCTTACTCAAACTAGATAGTTTTTCAGCGGCTTTTCACATGTCCAACATCGTCGCAAGGTCTTTATATCGTGTCGAAGCACCGGTATTTCAAAAATAACACCGATATATCGGGAGCAACGATTGATATATTTGCATCCAATTAAAAAAGCGCCCTGTAAACAGGGCGCTTCTACTTTTAAATTAACCGATACTACCTTCCATCTCAAACTTGATTAGACGGTTCATTTCAACTGCGTATTCCATTGGAAGTTCGCGAGTGAATGGCTCAATGAAGCCCATTACGATCATTTCTGTAGCTTCTTGCTCAGAGATACCGCGGCTCATTAGGTAGAATAATTGTTCTTCTGATACTTTTGATACTTTCGCTTCGTGCTCAAGTGAAACGTGATCGTTTTTGATCTCGTTGTAAGGAATTGTATCAGATGTAGATTGGTTATCCATGATTAACGTATCACATTCGATGTTAGAGCGAGAGTTTKTCGCTTTTGGTCCGAATTGTACGATACCACGGTAMGTTACTTTACCACCATGYTTCGCAATCGATTTAGAAACGATTGTTGAAGATGTGTTTGGTGCTAAGTGAATCATTTTCGCACCAGCATCTTGGTGTTGGCCTTTACCAGCAATCGCGATAGATAATGTTAAACCACGAGCGCCTTCGCCTTTTAAGATAACTGCTGGGTATTTCATCGTTAATTTAGATCCGATGTTACCGTCAATCCATTCCATCGTTGCGTTCGCTTCACAAACAGCACGTTTTGTAACTAGGTTGTATACGTTGTTCGCCCAGTTTTGGATTGTTGTATAACGGCAATATGCATCTTTCTTAATGATGATTTCTACTACTGCACTATGCAGTGAGTTTGTTGTGTAAACAGGAGCTGTACAACCTTCTACGTAGTGTACGTGTGCGCCTTCGTCTACAATAATAAGCGTACGCTCGAATTGTCCCATATTCTCAGAGTTAATACGGAAATACGCTTGAAGTGGTGTATCAACTTTGATACCTTTTGGAACGTAGATGAATGATCCACCAGACCAAACTGCAGAGTTTAATGCTGCGAATTTGTTGTCAGTTGGTGGGATTACTTTTCCGAAATGCTCACGGAAAATATCTTCGTTCTCTTTTAATGCGCTATCTGTATCTTTGAAGACGATTCCTAGATCTTCTAGGTCCTCTTTCATGTTGTGGTATACAACTTCAGATTCGTACTGTGCAGATACACCAGCTAAATATTTTTGCTCAGCTTCTGGAATACCTAATTTATCAAATGTCGCTTTAATTTCGTCAGGTACCTCATCCCAAGACTTCTCAGATTTCTCAGATGGTTTTACGTAGTACGTAATTTCATCGAAATCTAGGTCATTTAAATCGCCGCCCCATTGTGGCATTGGCATTTCATAGAACTTATCCAGTGATTTTAAACGGAAGTCTAACATCCACTGTGGTTCTTCTTTCATACGTGAAATCTCTTCAACGATTTCTTTTGTTAAACCGCGTCCAGCACGGAAAATCGAAACATCTTTATCCTTGAAACCATATTTATAATCGCCGATATCTGGCAGTTTCTTCGCCATGTTGGTATGTCCCTCCTTAGATAACCTCGTGTTTAGGAACCTGTAACATTACTTATCTTCGTTTAAGCCTTTTTCTAACGCTTTCCAAGCTAATGTTGCACATTTAATACGTGCTGGAAACTTGCATACGCCTTGTAATGCTTCAATATCTCCTAAATCTACGCTGTCATCATACTCTTTTCCTAGCATCATGTCAGAGAAAATTTTAGAAAGCTTAATTGCCTCTTCAATTTTCTTTCCTTTTACTGCTTGCGTCATCATCGAAGCTGAAGACATGGAGATGGAACAACCTTCTCCTTCAAACTTCGCCTCTTTCACAATTCCCTCTTCTACTTTCATCGTAAGTTGAATACGATCGCCGCAAGTTGGATTGTTTAAGTTAACTGTAACACTATCTTCTAACACGCCATGGTTACGAGGATTCTTATAATGATCCATAATAACTTGACGATATAACGTATCTAAATTATTAAAAGACATTTGTGAAATACTCCTTTGTTTTCGTTAGCGCTTCAACAAATGTATCAATTTCTTCTTTTGTATTATATAAATAGAAGCTTGCACGTGCTGTAGAAGAAGCTTTTAACCACTTCATAAGCGGCTGTGCACAGTGGTGTCCTGCGCGAACCGCAATGCCTTCTACATCTAATACTGTTGCCACATCATGCGGATGTACTTCATCAATATTAAATGTAACAAGACCAGCACGATGCTTTGGTCCATAAATTGTAACGCCATCTACTTCTGATAGTCTTTCTAAAGCGTACTGCGCTAATTCATGTTCATGCTTTTCAATATTATCAAGACCGATTTCTTCTAGGAAATCAATTGCCGCTCCCAGTCCAATCGCATTACCGATAATCGGTGTACCTGCTTCAAACTTCCACGGAAGCTCTTTCCACGTAGAATCTTGTAAGTCTACGAAATCAATCATTTCGCCGCCAAATTCAATTGGCTCCATATTGTCTAGCAATTCTTTCTTACCATATAATACGCCGACACCTGTAGGCCCGCACATTTTATGAGCGGATAATGCGTAGAAATCACAGTTTAAATTTTGTACATCCACTTTCATATGAGGTGTACTTTGTGCACCGTCAACGACCATGATTGCACCATTTTGATGAGCGATTTCTGCAATCTCTTTTACAGGATTAATCGTTCCAAGTACGTTAGACACATACATAATAGAAACGATTTTTGTATTCGGTGTAATTGTTTGACGAGCATCCTCTAATGAGATTGTTCCGTCTTGCTGAAGCGGAAGGTATTTTAAAGTTGCGCCCGTTTTCTTCGCAACTTGTTGCCACGGAATAATATTACTATGATGCTCCATGTATGAGATGACGATTTCATCGCCTTCTTTTACATTTTCCAGGCCATAGCTTGCAGCTACTGTATTTAATGCAGTTGTTGTTCCGCGCGTGAAAATAATTTCTTCCATTGATTTCGCGTTAATAAACTTGCGAACCTTCTCACGTGCACCTTCATACGCATCGGTAGCTTTCGTACCGAGCGTATGAACACCGCGATGCACGTTAGAATTGTATTCTTTATAGTAACGTTCTAACGTTTCAATGACTTGAATTGGTTTTTGAGAAGTTGCTGCACTATCGAAATATACAAGTTGTTTGCCGTTCACCTTTTGATCAAGAATTGGAAACTGTTTGCGTATTTCATGAATATTCATTAGCGAACTTTCCTTTCAATTACCTCAACAAGCTGCGCTTTTACTCCTTCAATTGGAAGCTCATTTACTACAGGTGCTAAGAATCCATGGATGACTAAACGTTCTGCTTCTTGCTTCGGAATACCACGGCTCATTAAGTAGTATAGTTGCAGTGGATCTACGCGGCCTACAGAAGCTGCGTGCCCTGCCATTACATCGTCTTCGTCAATTAAAAGAATTGGGTTTGCATCACCGCGTGCTTTTTCATTTAACATAAGAACGCGAGAAGATTGTTGTGCATTTGATTTAGATGCACCGTGTTCAATCTTACCAATTCCGTTAAAGATAGATGTTGCGCTATCTTTTTGTACACCGTGTTTTAAAATGAATCCTTCAGAGTGTTTACCGAAGTGAACAACTTTTGTTGTAAAGTTTTGTGTTTGGTTACCACGGCCAATTGTTACTGTTTTTGTATCAGCAAATGATCCGTCTCCCATTAAGTTCGTTACGTTCTCTGAAATTGTATTTCCGTCATTCATAAGGCCTAATGCCCACTCAAGACGTCCATCCCGTCCTACACCGCCGCGGCGGTTCACGTAAGATGTTACATCTTTTGCTAATAGATCAACCGCACCAAATTTCACTTGTGCACCTTGTTCTACGATTACTTCTGCCACGATGTTTGCAATACCTGTAACAGTTTCGTTTGCTACGTAATTTTCTACGTATGTTGCAGAACTGTTGGCATCAGCTACGAATAATACGTGGTTATATACGTTTGCTTCTTCGCCGTCTACCAAGAATACAGCTTGAAGTGGTGTTTCAAGAACAACGTTTTTCGGAACATATACAAATGCACCGCCGTTGATTAATGCAGCATGAAGTGCTGTTAAGCGATGCTCATCTACTTTCACGCCATCTTTCATTAAATACTTTTGTAAGAGTTCAGCATGCTCAGTTGCAGCTGTAACGATATCTGTGAAAATAACGCCTTTCTCTTTTGCTTCGTCTGCTAAAGAAACGAATGCTGTTGTACCACTTCGTCCTACAAGTACGCTATTATTTGTATCAATTAACTTTTGCACTGCTTCTGGAAGTTCCTCTAAAGAACTTACAGGCTCTTGCTTAGCAGTGTGGCCTTTTCCGATAAAGTCCCATTTATCGATTTTTGTTTTATCAGGCGTTGGCATTGAAAGTTCAGTTGCTTGTGCAAGAGCTTGTAAGCGGAACTCAGTCAACCAAGCAGCTTCGTTTACTTCGCTTGCGCGCTGACGGATTGTTTCTTGATCGAAAGGTAATGTACCGATTGTCATATTTATGCTCCTCTCTTACGCTTCTTGCTCTGCTGTTTCGTCTTCAATACCTAATTCTTTTTTGATCCAGTCGTAACCTTCAGCTTCTAGACGTTGTGCAAGCTCAGGGCCACCAGATTTAACGATGCGACCGTTCATCATAACGTGAACGAAGTCTGGAGTAATGTAGTTTAATAAACGTTGGTAATGCGTAATCATTAGGCAACCGAACTCTTCGCCACGCATTTGGTTAATACCTTTAGATACAACTTTTAATGCATCGATATCAAGACCAGAGTCGATTTCATCTAAGATTGCAATTTTTGGCTCAATCATCATTAATTGAAGAATTTCGTTACGTTTTTTCTCACCGCCAGAGAAACCTTCGTTTAAGTAACGTTGTGCCATTTCTGGATCCATTTCTAGGAATTCCATGTTTTTATCTAATGTACGGATAAATTTCATAAGAGAAATTTCTTCGCCTTCCTCACGACGTGCATTAATTGCAGAACGTAAGAAGTCAGCGTTTGTTACTCCGCTAATTTCACTTGGATATTGCATTGCTAGGAATAGACCTGCTTGTGCGCGCTCATCTACTTCCATTTCTAATACATCTTCACCGTCGATGATGATGCTACCTTCTGTTACTTCATATTTTGGGTGACCCATAATTGCAGAAGATAAAGTTGATTTACCTGTTCCGTTAGGTCCCATAATTGCGTGGATTTCTCCACCTTTTACTTCAAGGTTTACACCTTTTAAGATTTCTTTACCATCGATTGATACATGTAAGTCTTTAACCGTTAATGTAGAACCAGCCATCTCAATACCTCCATTAATCCTCTATATACATTTTAAAAATTCCTAAAACATTCACATTCTCATTTTATTCTCATTCTCATTTTATATCAAATAAAATGTTATCGCAAACACTGAGAAAATGTAACAATTTTTTCACAAATGTATATAAGTACTTCCCTCACATCCTATTATGATACACTTTTCTTCTTATATATATAAAGAAAAAAGGGCTAGAAATTCCCTAGCCCTTTCCTACGCCTATTCACTTACTGGAAGTACAGCGCCCTTATATTCTTTCTTAATAAAATCTTGAATTTCTTTTGAATGTAATACTTCTACAAGCTCTTTAATTTCTTTTCTATTTTCGTCACCTTTGCGAATCGCAATAATATTTGTGTACGGAGAATCTGATCCTTCAATTGCAATTGCATCTTTTGTTGGGTTTAATTTTGCATCAATTGCATAGTTTGAGTTAATGAATAATGCGGCACATTCGAGCACCAACAACAAGCGTATTTTTATCTTTTCCGCCGCAACCAGCTAATGCAAATACAAAGACTTCTATAAAAATTGATAGTGTGATTTTCTTCATATGATGACGCCTTTTTTGTAATTTCTAGAACTTTTTGCATACAGATTCTTCATTCATAGTTATTCTTACCCCAGTAAAAAATAAGAGCTGGCAAACGTCAGCTCTTATTTTTTTCAAATTATTCTTTAATAGGAATAACCGCACCTTTATATTCCTTATTAATAAAGTCTTCAATTTCTTTCGAATGTAACACTTCTACAAGTGCTGTAATTTCTTTTTTATCTTTATCACCTTTACGAACAACAACTACGTTTGCATATGGAGAATCATTGCCTTCAATCGCAATCGCATCTTTTTCCGGATTTAATTTTGCATCAATTGCATAGTTTGAATTGATTAAAACTGCATCGCCTTCTTTATTGTTATACACTTGTGGTAATAAACCAGGCTCAATATCTGTTTTGAACTTCAAGTTTTTCGGATTTTCCACAATATCTTTTACAGTTGCTTTTACAGGTTCTATACCATCTTTAATTTTCAAAATACCTTCTTTTTGTAAAATTGCCAAACCACGTCCATGGTCAGTAATAGAGTTACTCATAATAATTGTTGCTCCATCTGGAAGGTCTTTTAAATTTTTATACTTTTGAGAATACACACCGATTGGTTCTAGATGTATTTTTCCTGCTATTTCAAATTTATATCCTTTGTCTTTAATCTCTTTTTCTAAGTACGGAATATGTTGGAAGTAGTTTGCATCTAACTCTTTATCCGCTAATGATTTATTTGGCAGTACGTAATCTTGGAATGGTTTAATTTCTAATTTTATACCTTTTTTCTCAAGTAACGGTTTTGCCTTCTCTAAAATTTCAGCGTGCGGTACGTTAGAAGCACCAACAACAAGCTTATCTTCACTTTTCCCGCCACAAGCAGCTAACCCAAAAATTGAAGTTGTAATAAGTGCTGAAAGTAATAATTTTTTCATGCTGTAAACACCCTTCCTTTTTATATCTATCGTTTATCAATTCGAGTTGTAACAAAATCACCAATCCATTGAAGTAAGAAAACAACTAATAGTACACAAATTGTTGCAACGATCGTCACATCGTTATTTCCGCGCTGAAATCCTTCTAAATAAGCAAGGGTACCAAGACCACCAGCTCCGACAATACCAGCCATTGCTGTGTAACCAACAAGCGCAATTGTTGTTACTGTAATGCCAGAAACAAGTGCTGGCAGTGATTCTGGTATTAATACCTTCCAAATAATCGTGCTCGTTTTTGCCCCCATTGCTTTTGAAGCTTCAATTACTCCTTTATCAATCTCACGAAGTGCAATTTCAACCATCCTTGCATAAAATGGTGCTGCTCCAATAATTAAAGCTGGTAGTGCTGCGCTTGCCCCAAGAATTGTTCCAAGAAGAATCTTCGTAAATGGAATTAATAAAATAATTAAAATGATAAATGGAATGGAACGAAAGATATTTACAAATGCTCCAATCACTGTGTGGATCGCTTTGTTTTCCCACAAATTATCCTTTGCCGTCATAAAAAGTAATAATCCTAAAATGAGACCTAGAGCAAATGTCACAAGTGCTGCGATTGCCGTCATATATAATGTTTCACCTGTTGCTTCTAGCATTTGATTCCAATCAACGTTTGCGAGTAACTTATCCATGTGCAATCACCTCCAGCTCTACTTGCTCTTGATTGATTCCTTCTATCGCTTGCTGGATTGCTACTTCCTCACCATTTAGGTGAACCACTAAGCTTCCATACGATCCATTGTTTGTTTGAGCAATATTCCCTTGCAGTACACTTACTTCTATATCATCCCGCCGCATTAATCTCTGGAGTACTGGACGCTCTACGGAATCACCAATAAACTGCAAACGAATCACTTTTCCATCTGGATATTTTTCTAATAAGCTCTCAATTGTTTCATTTGTATCTTCAGAATCTGTTATCTGTTGTACAAATCGCTTTGTAATCTCTTGCTGTGGATTACGGAATACATCTAGTACAGGACCACTTTCTACAATTTTTCCTTTTTCCATTACCGCAACGCGATTACAAATTTTACGAATCACATGCATTTCATGTGTAATCAATACAATTGTTAAGCCAAGGCGCTTATTAATATCTAATAGTAAATCTAAAATTTGATCTGTCGTTTCCGGATCAAGTGCCGATGTTGCTTCGTCACACAAGAGTACTTTCGGATTATTCGCTAATGCTCTTGCAATCCCAACGCGCTGCTTTTGTCCTCCGCTTAATTGAGATGGATATGCATCGCCCCTTCCTTCTAATCCAACAAGGCGAATTAACTCATCCACGCGCTTTCTTCGCTGCACTTTATCCACCCCTGCAATCTCAAGTGGAAAAGCGATATTTTCACGTACAGTTCGTGACCAAAGTAAGTTAAAATGCTGAAAAATCATCCCAATTTCTTGTCTTGCCTTGCGCAGTTCATTTCCAGTAATTGCTGAAATAACACGATTAGCTATCGTAATCTGTCCGGAAGTTGGTTTCTCTAATTGATTAAACAATCGAATTAAAGAACTTTTTCCAGCACCACTATATCCGATAACACCAAATATCTCACCTTTCTCTATTTTTAAATTGGCGTTATCCACAGCAGTGACATCACCGCTTTTTGACTTATATATCTTCTTTACATTCTCTAATAGAATCATGGTGTATCACCCCTTTTTGATTTAAAAAGCGCAAGCGGCTTGCTCACTTAAAATTTTGTTATTCGAACGTCCTCCTCATTCAAACAACAAAAAAACCTTTCTGCCTCTAGAATGAGCAGAAAGGTTTTTATGCGTATATCAACATTATCCCTTCCTCTCATCTCTCAAAGCATTTGCTTTGCAGGAATTGGCACCATTTCAACATAAAAGTTGACGGTTGCCGGGTTTCATAGGGCTCAGTCCCTCCACCTCTCTTGATAAGAGAAATCAGATTCAATTTTCGTCTGATTTGAAATTTATGAAATTGTCTATATTTTATGAATTGAATTTTATCAATATACACCCACTATGTCAACAGAAATTTTCACAAAAAACGAAACTTCAGAATATTAAGCACCTACTGGCATTGGTTTACATATATGAAACACTGATTCAAATAATAGCATCGTGCGATACGTTCCAGAATAGTGTACACGCCCATTATTAATTAAAGTTTGTAACCTAATATTCCCAGTAACTAATCGCTGTAGGTCTTCCTCCCCAAAACAAACAATTTGTTCTGTTCCCTTGGTTCCTTTCAAAATTTGTATATACTCTCTTGAGATTTGAAGTGAATAACACTCAGCTCCCAAACGGATATTAATTATTTTTTCTCCTTGCCGTAGAAGTGGCTCTAAATGATATTGGCTATTGGCATACGTTACAAATGATTGAAGCAACGAATATAATCCCACTCTAATCACATCCTTCATATCACTTTCTACTAATACCATTCCATCTTCTTAAAGAGCAATCCTGTTACTTTCTCTCGACAAATAACGTATCACTTCTATCTTTCAGACATATTTCCCAAGAAATATGTCGAGGCGGCAAAAACATTGCCGCCTACTGTAATTCTGTATATAAATATTCAACTGAATGAAATGCATATATTTTCTTCATAAGTGTTCCCCGCTCAAATACGAGTAAACAAGGTACACTTTCTACCTCATATTCTCGCGCTAAATGCGGAGCGTAATTTAAATCTAGCATTCCTATTTCCAAATCAGATATAGTAGCTTCTACAACTGTTAACATCTTCTTTGCTAATTGGCATGTTCCACACATCGGTGTATATACATATAACACTGTTTTTTCTTGGTCTGCTATTAAAGCTGTAGCTTCAGCACCTGTCCAGTCAATCACTTCTATCATTCCTTACCGTAAATATTCTGTATAAACGTCAATGTCAGCTCCCCATAATACGTTCGCTAAATGATTAGAAGGAGCAGTTGCCACTTCACGATACGAACGATCAATGTAAATATGCTCAGCTTGCGGAAATTCTTTACGAAATTGTTTTCTGAGCTTTTCACCTGCCGCATCAGCATCCACTAGCACATATACTTCTTYATCAAAAAACTGATCAATGAGTTCATCCATTTTCGACAAACCAATTGTACCATTTGTACAAACAATTTCCACTGGTTCGCGAATAATAGATTCAATCTTTCTTCTATCTGATTTTCCTTCGACAATAATGACTTTCTCTACATAGACCATATGTCATCACCCGATCACTATATACTATAAAACAACCTTACTTTAGTATATAGTATATTCGTTCTTTTCATGTTGTTTCCTGTTTATTTTTGCAAAGAAAAGCGGAGCCGACTGTTTAGCCCCGTTGGCTAAGGTTCTTTCGCACAGAAGACGCTTTTTGTCTTCTTGTGCGGAAGGTTCTTAGACATGAAGGGCTAGGAGGCGGAGCTGGACAAAGAAAAGTGGAAGCGGCTCACTCAGAACAGAAGGACGTTGGAATTCCTGACGTAAAGGCGCTTTTTTGCCTCGCAGGAAGGAGTGAAACGACCGACTGTTCTAGCCGCTGGAGCTAGACAAAGAAAAGCGCAGGCGGCTCGTTCACACAATGCAAAATA
Source organism: Bacillus sp. 05T22 (assembly GCF_056396765.1). Classification (NCBI taxonomy): domain Bacteria; kingdom Bacillati; phylum Bacillota; class Bacilli; order Caryophanales; family Bacillaceae; genus Bacillus; species Bacillus sp. 05T22. Next base: position 167,187 of record NZ_JBFTMC010000002.1, on the reverse strand, counting down.
AAAAGGACAGCACATAGGCTGTCCTTTTTATCTCGACTAAAATTAGTCTTGGTTTGTCATTTCTGCGTATTGTTCTGCAGATAATAACTTCTCTACTTCACTTGCATCAGAAAGTTCAATCTTAACCATCCATGCACCTTCGTACGGAGATTCGTTAACAAGTTCTGGTTGGTCGCTTAATTCTTCGTTTACTGCCACAACTTTACCACTTACAGGTGCGTATAATTCAGAAACTGTTTTAACAGATTCTACGCTTCCGAATGGCTCGTCAGCTTCAATTGTTGCACCTACTTCAGGAAGTTCAACGAATACGATATCGCCTAACTCACTTTGTGCAAAATGAGTTATACCGATAACAACTTCGTTGCCTTCAGTTTTTACCCATTCGTGTTCTTCAGAGTAACGTAAATGATTTGGAATGCTCATGACTGTACCTCCAGTGAATGTATTAATTATGTAAAAATACCTTATTGGTACTTTTTCCACACACTTTCAAACTGCTCTTCGTTAAAACCAAGTGTTACATTCGTGCCATCTGTTACGATTGGACGTTTAATCAACATGCCATCAGATGCTAATAGCTCAAACATTTCGTCCTCACTTGCATCTTTTAACTTATCTTTTAAGCCAAGTTCACGGTAACGCATTCCACTTGTATTAAAGAATTTTTTTAATGGCAATTCACTTTTCACATGTAAATTACGCAAATCTTCTTTTGACGGTGGATTTTCAACAATATGAATCATTTCATATGCTACATCGTTTGCCTCAAACCATTTTTTTGCTTTTTGACATGTGCCACACTTTGGATATGAATAAAATGTTACTGCCATAAATTCACCTACTTTTTACTAACCTTTACCTTTATCATATAGAAAACRTTTTATTATTTCAAACGATTMTTCTCYAAACTTTAACTTATTTCGCGACAATTTTCTTTTATCCTGCAAATTTTCCTTATTTTCCGCCATTTAAAGAAAAATAATATATAAAAAAATAAATATAAAAATTCCCCCCTCTTCATTCATTATGTATCATTTAGACCGAACATACATCTTAAACAAACGTTTATTTAAATAACTAAAAAATAAAAAGCCCCTAGTCCGGAGCTTCTCAATGCCTGCTCAAATAATCTGCAATCGTTTGAAATACGTATATATACATATTATGAATACTTTGCTCCGAAATCGTCTCATTGTATAAACCAGTGCCCCAATACTGCCCTTCACCACTTCCTAGATTTACAAATCCTTGTGTATACATCATTGCTTTATCTGTTGGTGCATTGTTATAATCCAAATCTTTTTCTATAAAAATCAAATATGGCTTATCCTTTAAACCGATAAAAAACACTGGCTTTTTTAACCCTAAAAATAGCTCTGTATATTTTTCTTCTGATGCTTCTTGAAAATATTCTTTCATAACGAGAAATCCGTCGACTTTCTCTGATTTCTCTTTTATCTGATCTAAATTCACCTTCACAAACTTTATGTTTCTAAACGTATCCTTTGGCGCCTCACCGATAACTCCAATTACAAGCGCTCTTCCGCTATACTCTAAAGCAGATGGCACATCCTTATTCTTTGCACATCCAGCTCCCACGAGACATAACAATATAAGAACCAACAAAATAAGCAAACGTTTCATATCTCATCCTCCCATTAAAAGTCAAGTGACAAAAATGTAAGGTTAATGCAAAAAAATGTAAGTAAAATTGATAGCCCATTTTGATTTTCTATATTATAATCAACTGGATTTACTTACATTACTAAACACTAGGAGATAGTCATGAAAAAATATAAACTTTCATCTTTTCTTCCATTAAGTTATATACTTCTACTCGTACTCGTAAGTCCCCTTTACGATGTACTGAATAAATCTGGCGTTCATGCTGTTGATGTTACAACAGTAGTTGATGATTGGATTCCATTTGTGAAGGCATTTATTATTCCGTATTTAATTTGGTTCCCATACTTATACGGCGCACTCATTTATTATTGCTTTAAAGATCGAAAACAATATTATGTAACATTAAGCAGCGTTATCCTAGGAAAGCTTACGTGCTTTTCGATTTACTACTTTTGGCAAACAACCGTACCACGTCCAACAGTAGTAGGGACAGATATATTTTCTGACTTAGTTCGCTATATTTATAGTATTGATCAACCTGTAAACTGTTTTCCTAGCATCCACGTTCTCACAACATTTGTGATTATGTTAGCGGCTTATAAGCGAAGAGAACAGCACAGATGGGAATATTACATTCTTACTTTCTTTGGCTCACTTATTATTTTATCGACGTTATTTACAAAGCAACATGCCTTCTTAGATGCCGTTTCCGGTATGGCAGTTGCAAGTACGCTATACTTCGGTGTGCAGCTTTTACTAGTAAACCGAAAAGACACGATTACAATTCCTGCGAGACAAACCTCTAAAATGTAAACAAAAAAGCAGACTGTGGCTTCTTCAGTCTGCTTTTACTATATAAAGAAGATTTTCAATTGTAACTTAAGATTGTGGCACAGTCATGTCGCCAGAATGAATGCGACCTGCTTTTCGTAACGCGATGTAAAGTATATAAGAAACAGCTACTGGGATTATGATATAAGTGATGACCATTGCTGGTACAACACCAAATCCTTGGCTAGAAATTAAATTAATTGGTGCAATAAGAGAACTTAATCCAAGACCTGCAATTTCTTTACCTGCTTCCAAGTGAAAAATCAGTGCAGATACAGGGCCCACAATGGCGCTGGCAACGACAGTTGGGACGAGAATCATTGGATTTTTAGTAATGTTCGGCAACTGTACTTTCGGAGTACAAAGTGCCTGTGCTAAAATACCGCCTAAGTTGTTTTCTTTTGCAGAGATAACAGAGAATCCGATAAATTGAGCGACACATCCTGCAAGTGCTGCGCCGCCTGCAACACCGTCTAGGCTAAGTGCAATTGCTAGAGCTGCTGATGAAGCTGGAGAGATAAGTAATAGCCCCCAAACAACCGCAAGCACGATTGAAGCAATAAATGGGCTACCAGCTGAGCTGTCTTTAATAAATGCGCCAACTGTATTTAATACAGGACTAATATTTTGAGATAACCAAATACCAACTATACCAGACCCTAATATTGCTGCAAATGGAACGAGCATCATATCTAAAGCAGTTTTTCCGCTTAATCTTTTACCGATATAAACCGCTAGAGTTGCTGTTAATAACGCACCAATTGGTTCCCCAGTTTTAATAATTAAGCCGGCTTCAGTCATCGAAATCGCCCCTGCTCCAATCGCTCCGGCAACCATCGCTGAGAAAATGACAAGTCCGTTTGCCCCAAGCATGAAAGCAATCCCTGCTCCAATTGCTGGTGCCATCAGTGATTTCGCAACAACCCCAATTGCAATTAACATCGGAATATCAACAATTCTCCCTATATTTTCGATAAGTAAACCAATTCCAAGGGATACGAAAATACCTTGTGCAATTCCGGCAGAACCTTTAAATACACGAGACATTATATATTCCTTCATCTGTTTCACCTTCTCCTAGTTTAGTAACCGATTGTTTTCATATAGTCACGTAAAACATCATTTGATTGTGCAAGTCGGCCTTCTTCAGCTTCTGTTAAGTTTAGTTCTACAACTTCTTTTACACCATCTCTTGTAATAATTGCTGGTACACCTGTGCAAATATTATATTCGCCATATTCACCATCTAAAATTGCTGAAACAGCGATCACGCGGTGATCATCATTAAAGATAGAACTTGTAATATAAGCGAGTGAGTTACCAATTCCATAATAAGTAGTACCCTTACGTTTATAAATTTCCCAACCAGCTTTAGCAGTTTTCTCCACAATTTCATCTAAATCGATTTCACCGAAACGTTCTTTTTGCTCTTCTAAAATTTGCAAGATTGGTTTTCCGCCAACTGTTACGTGAGACCAAGCAACCATTTGTGAATCACCATGCTCACCTAATGAGTAACCATGAATGCTACGAGGGTCTACTTCAAGCATTTCAGATAAAATTGTTCTTAAGCGTGAAGAGTCTAATGATGTACCTGTACCAAGCACACGATTTCTTGGTAAACCAGATAATTTCCAAACTTGATAAGTAATAATATCAACTGGATTCGATGCAATTAAGAAGATACCGTCAAATCCACTTTCCATTACACCTGCTACAACACTTTCCATAATCTTCGCGCTTTCTCCTAAAGTATCCAAACGACTTTGTCCTGGTTTTGGAGCTGGACCTGCTGTAATAATCACAATGTCCATATCTTTGCAGTCTTCATAAGTACCTGCATATACTTTTGTTCTTGTATTTGTAAAGTTAACGCAGTGTGATAAATCCATCGCTTCGCCAACTGCACGTTCATGATTTATATCAATTAATACTAATTCTTCACAGATGCCTTGATTCACRATTGAATATGCACAGCTTGATCCAACTAATCCAGTCCCAATAATTGCGATTTTTCTTGTGTTTCTATTCATAAGAACCTCTCCTAAGTAATTATGTAATGTTTTATTTGTTCTTTACACTTTTTATTATAGAGATTCTCACTGTAGAAACTATAGATACTTTGTGAAACATTGAACAAACATTTTGTACTTTTTGTGACATCCCCTGCAAACTTTTCGTCATATTTGTTACAACTGGAAAAATATTTCATACGTGTTTATTGACATATATAAATGCATAAAAAAAGCGAGTGAATCATCATCCAAGATTCACTCGCTTTTTTATGCATTACTGTGCGCTTAACTGACTTTTCATTTGCTGAACAACCATCGGATTTGCAGGAGCAGCTGGTTGATAATAATTTTTTTGCTTCGCATATTCATATACCTTACGTTGCCTTAATTCATCTTGATTTCGAATTTGAATCAACGTTTGATGTAACTGTGCGTTATCCGATTGCGCTATGTAATTCGCATAACCAGTCAAACTAGCATTTAATTCCGCTAAATAATCGTTAACCATATCTTTTTCATTCATAACCTATACACTCCTAACCTAAAAAGGACATTAGTTGTTGTCTTGTATTTCTTGCTGCTTGTGCATCTTGCTGTAACATTTGTTTCAATTGAGGATCTGTACACTGCTGCGCATACTGATCTAATTTATTCGCAACTGTCGCATGTCCTCCGATAATATGACGTAAATTTTCAAGCTCAAGCTCTGTTAAATTTGGCATAATAAAGACCTTCCTTTCTTTGTTCATTCATCATTTAGTATTTATTTGTTTTTGGATTGTATACATGTAAAGTGAGAGTATAAGATGATGATCCACTAAAAAATAAAAGGTCCATTCTTAGCAAAGAATCCTCTACATTATTGAGGGACCTTTTCAATTAAAACTCCCCCCCACATCACTTCATCTTCCCATTTCTTTACACCTTTCTCACTAAATTTCGCTCCGCTTCTTCAATCGCTCGTTGCATACGTAACATCGGATCCTCAATCATCTTTCCATGCCCTGTCGCCAATACAGACGGTTTATATCGTAACAGTTTCTGAGCACTCTTTAATGCTGTTTCTGCATCCCAAGTTCCAAACACAGGAAACGGAAAGAGCCACTTAATCTGTCCTGCCACCGCCACTCCTCCTCTTGTTTGAAATGCGTCTCCAGCAATCAATGTATTATTTCTTGTATCCAAAAACGCCATCGAACCTGGTGTATGACCTGGAGCTGCAATTGCGAAAAGAGATCCAACTTGATCTCCCTCCTGCAGAAGCACATCTGGGATCGTCTGTATTTTTTTAGATACTCCAACTTTTATTGGAACGTTCGCTTCCCCTTGCTGCAATGACATGTCTCCTTCAAGCAAGCGGGCATCTCTTTTCGAAATATAAACAGGAATATTAGGAAGTACCTGCTTCAACGCATCAATTGCACCTACATGATCATCATGTGCATGTGTTATAACAATGTTCGTAATTGGTTTTCCGATTGTTCGAGCTGATTCTAAAATCTTCTTTGCACTAAAGGGCAAAGCGGCATCAATTAAAGTTAACCCTTCCTCTTCTTCAACAAAATAGCAATTGATTGGAAATAGATTTGGAAAAAATGTTAATTGATAAATTGTACTTTTATGTACCATTCGCATCTCATTCACCCTTTCTAATCAAACATAACAAAAAGAGCTGTTTACAAATTAATATGTAAAACAGCTCTTTCTCATCTAATATCTTTTTCTCAAAACTAAAATAGATAGTGAATAAGAGCATAATACTCCTGCCAATAAACATGCATTTGCTAATTTATACTGTTCACTCGTCAATGAATATAGGTTCCCGATTAGAAAAATGACTAAATACAAAAATAAAAATACAAACAATGAAACTTTTGCGGCATTCCCCGTAATTTGCTCCCCTCTCTCATCTTCTCCTTCTTTTCTTTCAAAACGTGTAGAATAAAACACCCCGATTAACCCTGCAATTGATATGATCATGCCAATTACAACTATCATTCCACTTCCCCCTCTATCGTATATTGAAAGACTTCATGAAACTCCTTACCAAGAACATGAGCAATTTCAAAAGCTAAAATAAGAGATGGATTGTATCGATTTGCTTCAATAGAAGCTATTGTTTGTCTACTAACGCCCACTCGATTTGCTAATTCCGTTTGTGACCAACGTTTCTCCGCTCGAAGTACAATCAGATTATTTACTAAACTTCCTCTTTGATTCATAGCCACCTCCATTTTTTACATTATTTTCTATATTTTTATTGTAATTTATTTTTAACATGATGTAAATTATTTTTAACATTTTCATAATACAAAAATTCGTCAGTTAAAGTAATGGCAATTTAGTACAATAGAAATAAAGTGAAACTTTAATCAGTGGGGGTTTTCTTCATCCCCCACTGATTATTAGTTGAACGGATCGGGCTTTTACAGGCAGTTGATCCCCCACCTAACTTCTTTGCTTTTGCTGAATTTTGAGGTGAGGGTCTTACTGCCCGTTAAAGCGGGATAAAGTAAAACCGAACTAAAATATCTGTAAAGTAGGTGCTATATGAGTTGGAATAAAATCAAAACTAAAGAAGATCTTAATGATCTCCTTCATTTATTCGGAGGTTTTCACGATAGTTGTTTGAAAGAATTATATATGTGGACAGATAGCTTTGTAGGTGAGGATTTATCTATGAGGGTATTATCTGGTACAAACGTAAGAATACTTTTTCAAAGACAGTATGAGAACCCCTCCGCAATAGAGTTACTATTTGAAGGTGTTACACAATTTCATTTAACTCCGCCTCCTGAAAATCGTGATTCAACCATTTTCGGTGCATCTCTTCTATTACAAAACAATTTATTTTATTGGGCAGATGATATTGGCTGGAAGCCTAACGAGGTTACACCATATGAAGTAAGTTGGATTGCTGCGAAAAGTGTAAAGTGGAGAGATGTTAGTTCGTGGATGGGAGATAAAATGAGGTACGGAGTCATTARTGAAGATTAATATGTACATAAAGTGACGGTTTAAGATTCAAATATCAACATTTCATTTTAATAGCGTAAAAAAAGTAGCCACAAATTCACGTGGCTACTTTTTTCCTTACTCATTAAACTGTATAACGCTCATCTTCTAAAATTTTCGCAGCAATTTCACGTTTCTTCGGAATTACGTTAAGCGGTGTGTGGCGAGTTAGTTTGCGAAGTGATGATAACATCATGCGCAGCATGTCGCCATTTTCAACTGCGATAAGTGTTTCTTTCGCATCTGCTTCAATTTGATTGAACGCTTCTTGGCAGAATACTTCAGTGTATAACACTTTTTGTTTATTCTTTTCAAGACCAGTTGCTTTAATTGCTTTTTCTGTACGAAGAAGAGCTGATTCCATTGCGTATAAGTTATTTACGATATCCGCAATGTTCACAAGAACTTCTTGTTCTTTATCTAATGCTTTACCGTATTTTTGAGCAGCTAATCCAGCTACCATTAAGCCGATTTTCTTCGCGTTACCTACTAAATATTTTTGAAGTGCTAATGGCTCATCGCCTACTTCTTCTGGCATCATCATCATTAACTCTTCTTGTAATTTTTGTGCTTTTTGAAGAAGTGGTAATTCGCCTTTCATTGCTTTACGTAAGAACGTACCTGGTACGATTAAACGGTTAATTTCGTTCGTTCCTTCGAAAATACGGTTAATACGAGAATCACGGTACATTCTTTCAATCTCGTACTCTGCCATAAATCCGTAACCACCGTGGATTTGAACACCTTCATCTACTACGTAATCTAGTACTTCAGAACCGAATACTTTATTTAAAGAGCACTCAATTGCATATTCAGCAATAGAAGCTGCTACAGCTTTACCGTCTTTTACTTGCTCTTCTGTTAATGTGCTCATATGGCTTTCGAATAAACCAACTGTACGATATACAGAGCTTTCTGCTGCATAAATTTTCGCTGCCATATTTGCAAGTTTTTCTTGAATTAATGGGAAGCGAGCGATTGGTTGTTTGAACTGTTGACGCTGATTTGCATATTGTGCTGAAATTTCTAACGCACGTTTTGAAGAACCAACTGTACCAACACCTAATTTATAGCGGCCAATATTTAAAATGTTGAAAGCGATAATATGACCTTTACCAATTTCACCAAGTACATTTTCTTTTGGTACCAATGCATCTTCTAAAATTAATGTACGAGTAGAAGAACATTTGATACCCATTTTCTTTTCTTCAGGGCTTGTAGATACGCCTGGATATTCTTTCTCTACGATAAACGCTGTGAAGTGCTCACCATCAACTTTTGCGTATACAACGAATACATCAGCGAAAGCAGAGTTTGTAATCCATTGTTTTTCACCATTTAACACGTAATGCGTTCCTTCTGCATTTAAGCGTGCTGTTGTTTTCGCACCTAACGCATCAGATCCAGATCCTGGCTCAGTTAATGCGTATGCAGCTAATTTTTCACCTGTTGCAAGTAGCGGTAAATATTGTTTCTTTTGCTCTTCATTACCGAATAAAACGATCGGTAATGATCCGATACCAACGTGAGCACCGTGTGTAATTGCAAAGCCACCAGCGCGAGAAAATTTCTCTGCGATTAATGCAGAGCTAACTTTATCAAGGCCAATACCGCCGTACTCTTCTGGCACATCAGCACCTAATAATCCAAGCTCGCCAGCTTCTTTTAATAAACGAACAGAGCGATCAAACTCATGTTGCTCTAAATATTCAAGCTCTGGTAGAACTTCATTTACGATAAAGTCCTCTGTCGTTTTCGCTATCATTTTATGCTCATCGCTATAATCTTCCGGTGTAAATACTTGATCAATTGTAATATCATCAACTAAAAAGCTACCACCTTTTACTGCGCTTCCTACTGTTTTTTCCATGAAAATTTCCTCCTTCATATTTTCATAAGCCGCTTCTCTCATTTTGAGAGAAGCTGGCTCTTCCTTTATTTTTTTATATTCCTTTGTTGCTTCCACTTTTCGTTATATAATCCAGTTCCAGCGGCTAGAACAATCGGCCATTTCGCCCCTTCCTGTGAGGCAAAAAACGCCTCTTCGTCAGGGCCTCCAACGTCCTCTTGTTCTGAGCGAGCCGCCTGCACTTTTTTTATAGTAATTCAAACACCCCAGCAGCTCCCATACCGCCGCCGATACACATTGTTACAATACCGAATTGCTCGTTGCGGCGTTTCATTTCATGAATAAGAGATAATGTTAATTTTGCTCCTGTACAGCCAAGTGGATGACCAAGTGCAATTGCACCGCCGTTTACATTGACTTTTTCTTCGTCTAAACCAAGCTCACGAATAACTTGAATTGATTGAGAAGCAAATGCTTCATTTAGTTCAAATAAGCCGATATCAGATAGTTCTAATCCTGCTAATTTTAACGCTTTCGGAATCGCTGCAATTGGTCCAATTCCCATTACTTCTGGTGGTACACCAGCTACTGCAAAGGAACGGAATTTCGCAAGCGGCTTCATACCATCGCTCACTGCTTTTTCACGATCCATCAGAAGGACTGATGCCGCTCCATCACTCATTTGTGAAGAATTACCAGCCGTTACAGAACCGCGAACATTAAATGCTGGACGTAATTTCCCAAGGATATCTAATGTTGTTTCTGCTCTTACTCCTTCATCTTGTGAGAAGATAATTTTTTCTTCTTGAATTTTGTTATTCGCTCCAACAGTACGTAGCATTACATCTACAGCTACTGTTTCATCAGCAAAGTTCCCATCAGCTAATGCTTTTGCTGCACGCTGATGGCTTCTTACCGCAAATGCATCTTGCTCTTCGCGGGAAATTCCATATTTCACAGCAACTTGCTCCGCTGTGTGTCCCATGCCCATATAATATTCTGGAGCCGCTTCTACAAGGCGGCTATTCGGACGAACGACGTGCCCCATCATTGGAACTAAACTCATAGACTCTGCTCCGCCAGATAATACTGCTTCAGAGTGACCAAGCATAATACGCTCTGCACCGTAAGCGATACTTTGTAATCCTGAAGAACAGTAACGGTTAATTGTAATAGCTGGAACATCATAAGAAAGCCCTGCTAATCCGCCGATATTACGAGCCATATTTAAGCCTTGCTCTGCTTCTGGCATCGCACAACCGAAAATTAAATCATCAATTGGCCCTTCATAATTATTCGCACGTTTTAACGTTTCTTTTACTACTAATGCCCCTAAATCATCAGGTCGAACTGTTTTTAATGAACCTCTCTTTGCCTTACCAATTGGTGTTCTTGCTCCCGCAACAATGACAGCTTCTCTCATGAACGATATCTCCCCTCGTTATTAGTTACGTAATGGCTTTCCTTTTACAAGCATGTGCTGCATTCTTGCTTGTGATTTCATCTCACTTACTAAACTGATAAATGCTTCACGTTCCACATCTAATAAATACTGCTCATCAACTTCTGTTCCGTATGGTACTTTCCCGCCGGCAATGACATATGCGAGCTTTTTCGCAATGTGTAAATCATACTCGGAAATATAACCAGATAAGTGCATTGCTTCAGCTCCAAGTAAAAGCGTTGCATATCCTGTCTCACCAACAACCGGTATCTTTTTACGAATCGGTGCTTTGTAACCCGCTTCATATAAAGCCAGTGCCTTTTGCTTTGCATCATATAGTAAGTGATCACCATTCACACTAATACCATCTTTATCGCCTAAGAAGTTACGAGAAACAGCCTCTTGCGCTGATGTAGATACTTTTGCCATCGCAACTGATTCGAACACTTTATTCGCAACCTTTTGCAGGTCAAACTCTACACCGTTTGCCACTTTGTTTAAATGTTTAATATATAGTTCTTTGTTACCGCCACCGCCAGGGATTAAACCCACGCCGACTTCTACTAATCCCATGTACGTTTCGCTAGAAGCTTGAATGCTAGCTGCTGGTAAACAAACTTCTGTACCGCCGCCAAGCGTCATGCCATATGGCGCTGCAACGACTGGTTTCGAACAATACTTAATTTTCATCATTGCATCTTGGAAGCTCTTCACAACCCACTCAATTTCAAAGTAGTTGTCATCTTGTGCTTCCATTAAGATCATTGCTAAGTTCGCCCCAACGCAGAAGTTCTTCGATTGATTCCCAATAACAAGACCTTTATAGCTCTTCTCAACTTCATCAACAGCGTAATTAATCATTTGCGTAATATCCATACCGATTGCATTGCTCTTCGAATGGAATTCTAAACAAAGGATGCCATCACCTAAATCGATTAAGCTCGCTCCGCTATTTTTCTTTAACACGCCATTTTTCTCTTTTAATTGTTTAAGAGAAATTGCTTTTTTATTGCGTTCGATAAGCTTGTATTCACCGTTATCGTAGTAATAGCTTTCACCATTATCATGTTTATAGAAAGAGCTAAATCCTTTCCCTAACATGTCTTTGACCCACACTGGAACTACTTGGCCGTTCTCTTCCATTTTCTGAACGGATTTTTCTACGCCAATTGCATCCCAAATCTCAAATGGTCCTTGCTCCCAGCCAAATCCCCATTTCATCGCTTGGTCAATCGCAACAATATCATCTGCGATTTCTTTATGAAGCTTTGCAGAATATAGAAGGGTTGGCGTGATGATATTCCATAAAAGTTCTCCTGCACGATCCTTCGCGTATACAAGCGCTTTCAATTTATTCGCTAATCCCTTTTCTTGTTTGCTTAACTCTACGGAAGCAGCTTTTAATTTTTTACGAGCTCCATACTCCATCGTTTCAGGATCTAACTCTAAAATTTCTTTTCCTTGTTTTAAGAAGAAACCTTGACCGGTTTTACTTCCAAGCCATTTTTTATCTAGCATGTCATGCATGAAAGCTGGTACTTTAAATACGTCACGTTCTTCCTCTTGTACATTTTCATATACATTGTTCGCAACATGAACGAATGTATCTAGACCAACAACATCTAACGTGCGGAACGTTGCACTCTTTGGACGACCGATTAATGGGCCTGTTACAGAATCAACTTCCCCAACGCTATAGCCGCGCTTGATCATTTCTTGCAGCGTTACAAGTAAACCGTACGTACCGATGCGGTTCCCGATAAAGTTTGGTGTATCTTTCGCAATAACAACGCCTTTTCCAAGAACGTCTTCGCCAAATAATTTCATGAAGTTTAACACTTGTGGATCTGTTTCTTTTGTCGGTATAATCTCTAGAAGTTTTAAATATCGTGGTGGGTTAAAGAAATGTGTTCCTAGGAAATGTTTTTGAAAGTCATCTGAACGCCCTTCTGCCATTTTCTCAACGGAAATACCTGATGTATTTGAGCTCACAATAGAGCCAACTTTACGAACAGCATCTACTTTTTCAAATAGTTTCTTTTTAACATCTAAGTTTTCAACAACAACTTCGATAATCCAATCTACATCAGCAAGGCGCTCAATGTCATCCTCTAAGTTGCCTGCCTCAATCAATGCCAGATTACCTTTCACCGTAAGAGGAGCTGGCTTTTGCTTTACTAATTTTTGCAGTGCCCCGTTACTAAAACGATTTCTCACACTTTTATGTTCTAATGTAAGCCCCTTCGCTTCCTCTTCTTTCGTAAGCGCCTGTGGTACAATATCAAGCAATAATGTTGGTATACCGATATTGGCTAAATGTGCAGCAATCCCTGAGCCCATTACGCCAGAACCGAGAACAGCAGCCTTTTTAATTTGGAACATTCATTTCTCCCCCTATTCTTGAATGAATGCTCATTCAATTTTTCGACATACGTCGCAATCAATGAGTGAGCCTCTACTAATAAATATATGATACTGTTTAAATTTTCGCAATATATTTATTGATAAAATTTTCTGAAATAAATACTTTTCTTTTATTTGGGTACTCTATAATTGTGTATTTTCTTGATAAAATACGCTTTTCCCTTTTTAGAATTTGACAAAAATGGAGGAATATATATGGCTAGACTTAAGAAAGACCCTTCAAAAGCAGGCGTAAGTGCAGCAAGTGTAACAGGAAATGCAGGTCCAATAGATCGCGGGATTGAAAAAGGACGCCAAGGTAATAACCAACAATACAAAAAGCACAACATGGGTGAAAAATAACACTATATGTGCTTGTTCAAAAAGGAGGATAAAGAGAGCCGAGCAGTTCGAGGCGCGGAAGCCGGGAGGATACGGAGTGTAGGTGGAACTACATGAGTATCGGACTGGCGACGTAACGAAGAAATGCGACAGCTATCTTTACTGGACTTTTTGAACTTCCTCTATATTTTTGGGCAGAAAACGTGGCATAATGAGGATTGGGCTGCTTTTCTGCCCAATTTATTTGTACATAAGGAAAGACAAAAGAGGGACTGCATAATGAAACGAACAATAATCATGATTGTGATGATTGCTACACTATTTACAAGTATGATTTTCTTTTCTTACACAAAAAGGCAAAAAGACGTAAGAAGTAATCAGCCTGATATCACAGGAAAATATGGTGTTACAATCGATGCAAATACGGGGGAAGTTTTGTACGGAAAACGGGAAGAAGAACGTTCTTATCCAGCAAGTGTAGCCAAAATGATGACAACCATTCTGTTACTAGAGAATGTAAAAGAAGATGAGGAAATTACTATCACAGAAAATGCGATAAAAACGGAAAGTCAGAGTGCGAAAATTAAGCTTCGTGCTGGTGAAAAATTAAAAAGAGACGAGGCATTAAAACTGATGCTTATCATCAGTGCCGATCCAATTGCTGAGTCTATCGCAGAACATATTGCAGGATCAAAAGAGAAGTTTGTAAAAATGATGAATGCAAGAGCGAAAGAACTCGGAACAAAACATGCAACTTTCAAAAATGCGAGCGGGGCTGACGCACTCGGCAATAGGGTTTCCCCTTATGACATCGCAATCATTACAAAAGAAGCATTAAAATATCCGATTGTACTAGAATATATGAACACAATACGTACAACACTACATACTTCGCAGCGCGCTCCAAAAATCGCAAACTATGGCCGCGAAGAACTTTACGCTGATCCCTATGCAATTGGAAGCAAAAGCGGTTTATCTGCTTTAGGACAATACACAGTTGTAACTGTTGATGAAAAGGATGGTAAACGCGTTATTAACGTTGTGTTTTCTTCTAGTCGTACTCAGCTATATCCTGATGCGAAAAAGATGGCAAATTACGCGTTTCAGCAATTAAAATAACCAAGGAGTATTTTTCTCCTTGGTTATTTTTTTACCATTCCTTTTAAAACGAACGCAACGTTTGCTGGACGTTCAGCTAAGCGGCGCATGAAATAACCATACCAGTCATTTCCATATGGTACATAAACACGCATTTTGTAGCCTTCTTTAACAAGTTCAAGTTGACGTTCCGTACGAATACCATATAACATTTGGAATTCAAATTGATCACGTGAAATATTATATTCTTCGGCAAGTTTCTTCGTATATTCAATAATTGCCTCATCGTGTGAAGCAATAGCAGTATAATTTCCATTTAATAAGTGCATTTTAATAATTTTTTTATAATTTTCATCTACATCTTTTTTGTCCGGGAACGCCACTTCTTCTGGTTCTTTATAAGCCCCTTTTACAAGACGTAAATTAGGACTATATGCATTTAAATCTTCGATGTCTTTTTCTGTACGATATAGGTAAGCTTGAATAACAGTACCGATATTATCGTATTCAGATTTTAATTGCTTAAAGATCTCAATTGTTTTTCCACAGCGTGTATAGTCTTCCATATCAATCGTAACAAACACACCGTTTTCTTTTGCAGCCTCTAAAATGCGGCGCATATTATTCATTACGATTTCATCTGAGATGTCTAACCCCATAGAAGTCATTTTTAAAGAAAGCTGTGAATCAAGTTTTTCGCGTCCAATTGCACGGATTGCTTCAATCGATTGGCTTGCCATTTCATTTGCTTCTGCTTCATTATCAACGAACTCACCTAAATAATCGATTGTCACACAAAGTCCTTGTTGATTTAATTGTTTAATAGCTGCAGCAGCTAAATCAATTGTCTCCCCTGCGACAAAGCGCCCTGCACCAAAGCGTAAACCGTACTTCTTAGCCAGTTTTGTTAGCGCTTTATTTTTTGACAAGAAAAGAAACGAATTTCGCATTAATTGTTCCATGTAATTCACCCCTATGACTGTACTTTGTCTGTTTTTTTCCCCTCTTCAAAATTATATCATTCTTTAAAATTATTTGATACAAATAATTATTTAGATAATTTATAAAATACTATAAAAATATTCAAAAGCCCATATTCTCGCTTTTAAATATCCATAAAAATTTTTCGACATTTAAAATAAAACTAGAAAAACAKGTGAACAACTAGCCTAAAATAAAAATTCGACAATACTCGTCATACCTCTTACTTCTCTTTATAAATTATACAAAGATATTAATACGACTAAAAATGAATACAAATATAAAATCCTGAGGTACTTAGTTCTCTCCCATAGAAAATCAAGTGCAAAAGGTAGGGGGGATTTCTGTTGAAATAAGTATAGAAAGTGTAAAAACATAGAATCCCGGTTTCATTGAAAGGTACTATCCTTGCATAGTATATAAAATTTTACCCGGATGGAAAACACGTATTGGAGTGTGAAAAATGCCAGAAAGAATGAATGTACAACAAATTCGAATTGAGCCTTGGAACAATGCTAATCTTACTTTACTTCGTCTTATGAATGTACCTGAGATGCTAGAATACTTAGGAGGGCCTGAGACTGAAGAACAACTCCTTGCTCGTCACGAGCGGTACCTTAAGATTAGTGAGCTGGGAACTGGACATATGTTTAGCATCGTCCTTCTTCCGCAACTCGAAATTATTGGTAGTGTAGGATATTGGGACAGCTACTGGAAAGAAGAGAACGTATACGAAATTGGCTGGAGCGTCCTACCACCATTTCAAGGGAGAGGAATAGCAACAAAAGCCGTCGAAAAAGCTATCGCTCATGCTAAAATGGAACAAAAGTACAGATTCATTCATGCTTTTCCCGCCATCAATAATCCTGCTTCAAACGCTATTTGCCAAAAGCTCGACTTCTTATTTATTAGTGAGTGTGACTTCGAATATCCGCCAGGGAGTGTCATGCGATGCAATAATTGGTGTTTAGAGATAACTACGAAACCATCAAACAATTCCTCTATATGAATTAAAAGCTTGAGGTCTATTGATCCCCAAGCTTTTTTTGTAAAAAATCACAAAATGGTTTCTCATTCTTATTTCTGATTACGATGTTCCTCATTTAACCTTTTAATATCAGAGATTAACTTTACCATCTCTTCTTTTGCCTCTGGATATGTCTCATTCCAATGCTTGACTAAAGCTGGCATTGTTTTAGCAATGTAAGAGTACAGTGCCCACTTTTGCACTTGTTCTTTTCTCTCTTCACTGCCTTCCCCTAGTAACAATTCTGTATACTTTTCAAGTAAGCCATCAAACTGCTCATTAAATTTGTCACTCATTTCCCTTTCCTCCTTCCCTAGGTACCACAATAATAAAAAAGTGTACCATGGATACACTTATCTTACCTAATTTACCCATACAAAAAAGCAGCGAAAATCGCTGCTTTCTCCTATAATTTCGAACGAACAGAATTTAATTTTTTCTCCATTGTGCTTTCTTTATCTCGGCGATCATCAATACGAATTGTTGTCGCTACACGCTTTGCACCTTTTGTATATGGCACTTCATGCATTTGTTGAATTACTTCAAGTAATACAGGGAGATCTCCTTCAATTACTGTATTCATCGGTGTTAATTGGTACTTCACGCGATCCGCGTTTTTCTCTAACACTTTTTGTACTTCTGCTACATATTCACTTACGCTTGGATTACCTGTTCCAACTGGAATAATCGATACATCAACAATTGCCATGGTAGTTCCCTCCTATGTTTGTTTCATTTCTATTGTACAAAACTCTCCCCTACTTTACTAACCATAACTATACTTTTAATTTATTTTTCATAATATACTTATCCTCTGTAATCCTTTTCTACTGGTTGTGCATATATTGGTGTTATCCTTTTGAAAGGAAGTGGACAATTGAAAAAGTTACTTCTCACTTTATTAGCCATTCCCCTCTTATTTGGAACAACAGCTTGTGACTTATGGCAGAAGGATCCAAAACCAGTAGAAAAGCCTGATCCAAAGCCGAAACCCGATCCAGCACCGACTCCGACTCCAACTCCAACTCCGACTCCGACTCCGCCACCTAATCCAACTCCGCCTCCAACACCTAATCCAACTCCTCCACCAGCTTCAGTAGATACGGCTCAAGTCATGCAAAAACTGGTAAATTCAATTAACTCAGTTGGAAACTCAAATGGCATTAACGTAAGCAGCATTAAACTCTTTACTGAAACAGCACAAATCGCAACATATAACGGAATCTTTAATACTAAATTTGGATTAGGCGTTTCCATTTATAAAGCAACTGGCGGTATCGCTGCTGTTGCTATCGCTGGATCCGGTACATCTAAAGAACAAATTGACGCCTTTTATTCCACAATAAAGACTGTCATTCGTTCTATTGACTCAGCTCTAAGTGAGCAAGACATGAACACTATTCTAGAACAACTCGGTTCGAAAGATTATTTTCAAACAAAGCAATTCTCAACTCGAGCAATTAATGGTACATTAACTGTTACTGAAAACAATGGCGCACTTATGTTCAAGGCGGTTCATAATTAAACATACAAAAAAGAATAGGGTCGATGCTGGCTCTATTCTTTCTATTTACCTCTTTAAACATGAGGCACTTGTATAAATGTACATACTTCTTTATTCTTAGTATAGAATCTAACTTGTCCGGGAGGTACTATGTTACAAAAATTCGGTTTCTCACAATACGAAAGCCAGGCATATGAAGTCGTAGTCTCAAGCGATGAACCACTAGATGCAACAACGATTGTAAAACATTCGGGTGTTCCAAAAGCAAAAATATATGAAGTATTAGCACGCCTCATCGATAAAGGAATGGTTATGGATTCCGTCTCAGAAAAGAAAAAGCTATATACCGCCCTGCCACTGGATCTTGCCATTCAAAAATTAACGACAGAATTTCAATCGAATATTAAAGAACTTCAAACAAATATTTCAAAACGATCCTTTACAGATGACCGTGTTTGGAGCTTAAAAATACAGTCTTCTATTCAAGTACAAAGTAAGCAGTTAGTAGAAGAAGCGAAACAATCTATCCGTATTTCCGCTTGGAATGATACCTTTTTAGAATATCTTCCCTTACTTGAGAAAAAAGCAAAACAAGGCATTGATATTGAAGCACTTGTAGTTGGAGATGTGAAAACAGAACTGTCAAATGTTCATTTTCTCATTCCAACTGAAGAACCTAACGCATTAGAACGTTACTTACTTCTTATTATTGATGATCGTGAAATTTTATTTGCTGGGGTAGAGCAAGAATCGTGGCAAGCGATGAAAACAATGTCTCCGCCATTCGTAAAATTCTTTACGGAGTTCTTCTATCATGATGTTGCACTTGCTAAAATTACACAGAAACATCACGATCTCTTTATGAATGATGAGGAAATACGCAGCATTTTAATGAAGTTACGATATTAAAAATAGCAAAGGCGCTCTCTTTGCTATTTTTAATTTTGCTTTTTTATTTCAGTTAATAACTCAATAATCTTCTCATTTTGCTGAACCTGTTTCTCAGAATTATGGTAGAGGAAGCGAATCCATCGTAGTACAAAAGCAATCAGAAAAACTGGTAACACCATCGCAAAAAAGCCAATCGCCGATTCGAAATCCATATACCATCACTCCTCTCCCTGTACCCTTCTATATCAAAATGGTAAATCCTTCAATTCACTTCAAACAAAAAAGAATCTATCAAACGATAGATTCCTTCTTTGCCACATGAGTAGATTGTCCTCTCGTAATCGAGAAAGTCGCACAAAGCAGTGCTAAAATCACAAAGCCCCCGCCTATCCATGCATTATATATAACCGACGATTGTTCAATAACAACTCCGCCTACCGTTGAACCAAGTGCAATACCTAAATGAAGTGCTGAATTATTTAAGCTTTGCTGAATACCAGCTGATTCCGGTGCAATTTCAATTAAATAATTTTGCTGCGCTGGTGAAATTGCCCAGCTTAACATACTCCAAAGTCCCATCATGATAATAAATAACGGGAATGAGAATGTCATCATCGGTAAGATAAAGATGGCACATGCAAAGACGATAATAATGGAGATAATACTTTTCTTCGATCCCCACTTATCTGCAAGCCAACCACCAAATCCGCCGCCGATTACTGCTGCGATTCCGAAAATAAAGTAAAATACGCTAATCCAGTTTGCTTCAACATGCATCACATCTTTTAAAAACGGTGTTAAATATGCGTATAGTGTTAAATGTCCTGTTAAAAATAAGAATGATGTTAACTGCGCACTCACAATCTTTTTATTTTTCAAAGTAGCAATTTGTTCTCTGACAGACAATACAGCTACTGGTGGAACTTTTGTTAAAAATAAAGAAATACTAGCAATTGCTATAACTGTTAATACCGAAATTAAAACAAACGGTGCACGCCATCCGTATGCATTCCCAAGCACAAGCCCAAGTGGTACACCTAGTACAAGCGAGCCACTAATCCCCATAAAAATAATTCCGATTGCACGCGCACGAAAATGCGGCTCTACCACACTAGAAGCTAACGTTACCGACAATGCAATAATAAGCGAGCCACTTGCTGCACAAATGACCCTTGAGAACATGAGCATCCCGTAATTCAAACTAAATGCTGAAATGATATTACCAATTAAGAAAATAGATAATGCCTCAATATATAATGTTTTACGCTCAACTTTTCCTGTTACCGCTAATAAAATTGGCCCTGAAAGAGCAAATACAACTGAGAATATTGTAATAAGTTGACCCGCTGCACTGATAGATACACCTAAATCATTGGCCACTAAATCGAGCGTTCCTCCGATAATTAGTTCAACCGTCCCGACTACGAATGCCGCAATCGCTAAAATATATACACGAAAATTCAAGTTTTTCCCCACACTTTCCCTCGTCCGCTTTTGGTTACTACAACTATAGTAACCAAAATAACACTTGCAATCAAGTATAAATTCTCCCGCATACACCTGGAAATTTTCCACAAGCAAAAAAAGCAGACATATCATATGCCCACTCTTTTCACTATCCCTATTCTTTAAGACTGTGTTTCTTTTTTCTTATTTAAATACCAGTACACTGGTAGTCCTGTAAATACCATTCCGATTGATAAGAAACAGCTTTTCCAATCATTAATAATCGCACTTCCAATTACAAATAGTGATCCTAAAATTGCAATGATTGGTACGATTGGAAACAGTGGTACACTGTATGCACGCTCTTTCCCGCTATTACGTTTCCGTAAAATGAAGACACCAATAAATGTCATCACATAGAAAATGTAAATAATAAATACGGAAATCTCAGATAGCTTATTTGGATCGCTAATAATCATTAAAATAATCCCTAATATAATTTCAAATGTGATTGCATTTGCTGGCGTTTTAAATTTCTCATGCGCCTTGGCAATAAACTTAGAAAATGGAAGTTGCCCACGTTCTGCCATCGACATTGGAATACGCGGGAATGTTAAAATCTTTCCGTTTAAGCATCCAAAAATAGAAATGATAATACCGATACTAATGATTTTCCCACCATATTCTCCAAGCAACATACTTGCTGCTGTCGCTGTCGCGTTTTCACCAAGATCTACGATTTTCGCCGCTGGTAATACTTTCAGTAGAGCTAAGTTAATTAATACGTAAGCAGCTGTTACAATTAAAATCCCCACTGTCATCGCCTTTGGTAACAACTTTGTTGGATTCTTCATTTCACCGCCGATAGAAGCAAGTAAAATCCAGCCATCGTAAGCAAATAACGTTGCTAAAATTGCCATTCCAATACTTTGGTTTTCTGATAATGGTACAACTACATTAAAGATATCGCTATTCCCTTTCCAAAAACCTAACACAACAATTAATATAATTGGAATCATCTTTCCGAATGTCGTAATTGTTTGGACAATCCCCCCATACTTCGTTCCCATACTATTAACAACACCAAGGAACACAACTGTTCCAATTGCAATTGGTAAATTCCATAATTTATCTAAATAGAAAAAGTTAATCATTAAAGAGCTAAAATACAAACCTAATGTTCCAATAATAGCTGGGCCGTATACAATTGTTTGCATCCAGCCGGATAAATACCCCCAAAAGCTCCCATAAATCTCCTCTAAATACGTGTACAATCCACCATTTTTCGGAATTTGCGCTCCAATTTCAGCTACAGTTAAACCACTAGCTAACGTTAACAAGCCACCTACTACCCAAGCGAGAATTGCCATATTCGAACTCCCTGAGTAATCTAATACGCTTCCTGGCTTCATAAATACACCAGACCCAATAATAGTCCCTACAACGATAGATAGTGCTACAGTTAAACCAATTTTGTTTTTCTCATCATGATGCATGCTGCGTATCCTCCTTCCAATTCTAGTGTGATGCAAAAATAAAATAAAAAAACACTCCTCCCTAAAAAAGGGACGAGTGTTGTATTCGTGGTTCCACCCTTGTTTCATCAGTAAAATAACATACTTCACCAATTTCTCAAGTCTAGATAACGGTGTTTGCCGGCAAGCAATTACTAATTGTTCGTTCACTGCTGCAGTTCAGAGGTGGTAATCTATTTTTCCGTATTAGGAAGCTCACAGCCAAAGACTTCCCTCTCTGAGAATCGTAAAAAATCGATCGTGTCCTCATCATCACTTCTTGATGTCGAATTTTGTAGTTAATGTTCATTATATTGAATTTTTCAAAAAAATCAAGAATGTTTTTTATCATATGAACAATTTTTCTTCTTAAAATTTTCTACAAGCTTCATAAACGCTCATTCCATAATTATTTTAAAACTTTTTTAATCCTAATATAATAATCCCCATCTATATTCCTCGTATGGTGCCCTACTGCCCAATGCGGAATAAATTCTTTCTGGTATAGAAATCATTTACATAATGAAAAAGGCCAAACTTCTCCAGTGGGAGAAGTTTGGCCTCAAATAAATCCTATACACAGTCTCTTTCATTTCACCATCCGAAAGACCGTTCTATTAAAAGTCTTCGTATCTTCTGTATTTTAATCAATTATTCGCTTGCTCCCATTAATCCTTGATTGGAAATTTAACGTTAAGCTCTGCTAATTGCTCTTTTGCCTTTTTCATAATAGCTTTCGCTTTTTCCTTTGTCGCACCATCAAGGTTTGCAAACATTTCTTCTCGTTTCCCTTTTTCAGGAAGCTTCACACCTAGTTCTGCCAATTTCTCTTTTGCTTGTTCATGAGTTAATGTTCCTGCTTTTTTCTGCTTCATAATCGCTTTCGCTTTTTCTTTCGTCGCCTGATCAAGGTTAGCAAACATTTCTCCTCGCTTACCCTTTTCAGGAAGATTTACACCTAATTCTGCTAATTGCTCTTTTGCTTGTTCATGAGTTAATGTTCCTGCTTTTTCTTTCTCCATAATCGCTTTCGCTTTTTCTTTCGCCTGATCATCCAAGTTAGCAAACATCTCTTCTCGTTTCCCTTTTTTAGGAAGCTTCACACCTAGCTCAGCCAATTTCTCTTTTACTTGTTCATGTGTTAATGTACCAGACTTTTTCTGCTCCATGATTGCTTTTACCTTTTCTTTTGCCTGATCATCCAGGTTAGCAAACATTTCTCCTCGTTTCCCTTTTTCAGGAAGTTTCACACCTAGTTCTGCTAATTGCTTTTTCGATTCCTGCATGATCGTTTGCACTTTTTGTTTCGTTGCTTCATCCAAGTTTTGATACGAAGTCCCTTTCTTAGTTTGTTCTGTGGCTTGTGTAGAATTGTCTGTGCTAGTTGCAGCAAAAGCAGGGATACCTGCCCCTCCCATAATTCCTAGTGATAAAGCTCCTGCAGCTACTACATACCCAATTGTTTTCTTCTTCATATGAAAATTCCTCCTTCATTTCATATCAAATAACGTTCTAAAACTTGTACACCTTCGTATACAATTCACATAGTAAATTGGTTTTCTTAATTTTTCCTTAACCATTAGATAAAGTGAAACTTTAATCAGTGGGGGTTTTCTTCATCCCCACTGATTATCAGCCCTCACCAATCGGGCTTTTACGGACAGTTGATCCCTCACCTATCTTCCTCGTTTCTCTCTGAATCTTGAGGTGGGGATCTTACTGCCCGTTAATGCGGGACAAACTTCAACAAATCAATAAAAGCCGCTCAATTGAGCGGCTTTCTTCTATGCATTTTGTAATTGTCCTTCTTCGCGTTCCATCACTTTTCTAAGCACAATCATTTGTAGCATTGTAAATATGTTACCTGTAATCCAATACACGACAAGTCCTGATGGTGCGGCAAATCCCATAAATAAAATCATCGCCGGCATCATAAATTGCTGCATTTTGAGCATTGGAACCTGCTCCCCAGCCTGTGCATTCGACTGCATAATTTTCATTTGAATAAACGTGGTTAGCGCTGCAATAATCGGTAAAATATGATACGGATCTGCATGTCCTAAGTTTACCCATAAAAATGAAGATGTACGAATCTCTTCAGTACGACTAATCGCATAATACAATGCTGAGAAAATCGGCATTTGTATAAAGATTGGCCAGCACCCAGCAAGTGGATTCCAACCGCCTGTTTTCATTAGTTCTGACATTTCTTTTTGATATTGTTTTTGCTTTTCAATATCTTTGCTTACATTACCATGCTTTTCTTTCAACTTCTGTATCTGTGGCTGCATTTTTTTCATTTTCATTTGACTACGATATTGCGCAACAGCTAATGGAATCATCGCTGAGCGAATCACAAGCGTAATGATAATAATTGCAATACCGAAGCTTCCGCCAGGTACATGATGAGCAACAAATTGAAGCATGAGCGAGATTGGATAAACAAAATAGTGATCCCAAACCCCCGTACTATGTGCATCAATTGGTGCCGTACTGCTACAACCAGATAAAACAAAAACAAATAATAATGATAAACTAACGAGCACAGCTCGGTATGATTTTAACATGCTTATTCCTCCAATGTTTCGTAATTAGTTAGCGAAACATTGGTGTATACGGACCGACCTCGTCACTCTCTCCACTCGATTCTTGTCTGCGAACCGAACGAACCATTCCATATTTATAGAAGATAGAGAAAAGCAGGATATTCCCTATACGCGCTTCACATGTATCAACTATTGCGAAAGCTTTTTGTCTACCGCTTGATGCTTGTTGGCGTACAAAGCGAGAAACATTAGCGAGAAAATAGACTTCTAATAAACAGAATGCTGTCGTTACAAAAGTTATATATAGAATTGCATCTTGCAATAAAAATTCCATCGCTTCACATCCTTAATAAGCTCATTTTAGCACATTCTCCAAACGTTCTCTATTTCCTTTTATTTTCAAATAAATGTTTTGCATATTTTCTCACAAAAATGATACAGAAAACCATTGTATTCGCTTTCTTTAGTATATTCACACATATAACTGAATAGGTTTAATTTTTTAGAAATTTATAAAATTTTTGTATTATAATAAAACGGTTGCCAGTTTTTGAAAAAAGCATTATTCTCTTCTTGTAATCAAAAATGAATATGGAGATGAAACATACTATGGGTCAATTAGGAGACGCCGATTACGTTCCCGACACCGCCTTTTTATCCTTCCCAGCAGCTAGAACATTTCATTTGGAATTTATGATACAGTTRRTTGTTATTTTTATAGCTTCCACTTTGTATGCTATTTCAATGAATATGTTTTTTATCCCGCATAATATGATTAGCGGTGGTTTCGCTGGTGTAGGGATGATTATCGGTTATTTAATGCACTATAATATCGGTGCACTTATCTTTTTATTAAACATCCCACTACTTGTTCTAAGTCATTTTTACTTAGGAAAGAAAACTACTTTCTTAACAGCTTACTTCGTGGCAGTATCATCTGTAGCCATGAACATTATTCCCGTACATCAAGTTTCAGAGGACATTTTACTTTCTTCTGTATTTGGTGGAGTCATCTGTGGTGCAGCCTCAGGGATTATATTCCGATTTGCTTCTTCAACAGGTGGTTTTGATGTTGTTGGATTGATTGTAGCGAAATATAAAGACATTTCGATTGGTGCTATTATTTTTGGCTTCAACTTACTCTTACTTGTTGTCGCTGGCTTTATTTTCGGATGGGATATTACACTGTACACGTTAATTAGCCGTTTTGTTGTTAGTAAGGTAATCGATGCTGTGCATACAAAACACATTAAATTAACGATAATGACAATTACAGAAAAAGGCGAGGAAATGAAAAGCGCACTACTGCATCACGGCATACGTGGTGTAACGATGATAGACGCTGTCGGCGGCTATACCAACCATAAGAAAAAAATGATTTACACTGTCGTAACTCGTTACGAATTAGGAGAAATCAAGCGTATCATTCGTCATGTAGACAATCATGCGTTTATGAATATTACAGAAACCGTTGAAATCGTTGGACGTTTCAAACGAATATAAGAAGACGCAAGGAATTACAATTCCTTGCGTCTTTATTTATCTAATTACCAATGACAGGAATGTTAGTTCATATAAAGTGAAACTTTAATCAGTGGGGGTTTTCTTCATCCCCCACTGATTATTAGCCCTCACCAATCGGGCTTTTACGGACAGTTCATCTCCCACCTAACTTCTTTGCTTTCGCTGAATTCTGAGGTGGGAGTGTTACTGTCCGTTAATGCGGGATAAATTACTTATGCCAGCTAAATTACGATGTATAAGTATTCGTTCCATTCAATAGTCTTTGATTGTAATTATGAGCAGCAATTGCTCCCCAAACCATACAAATAAAATGGGTAACAAAAAGCCCTATACCAAATGTTACAATACCAACAATTAACTCAATAATAATCATAATAATTGCACCAATAATTGTTGAATACAACATTCCAAAAGAACCGAACAAAAACGTTAATACTAAAGAAACCCCTATACTTTTCGTAGGTGTAACTATGATATGCTGCTTTTGTGACCCCATCTAATGTCCTCCTTTTAAATTAACTAAAAATTCAATTAAATTAATTGTACAATAAAATGGAATATTAATCCATGTAATATATTTTTTAAAATTATTTTACACTTATTACAAAATCAGATAATTCTATTATTATTAAGCTAAATATGTTATAATACAATAAGACTCACAAAAAAGAATGTATAGCCTTGGGAGTTTCTCTTACTTTATAAGCAAAAAGAAACGAGAAGTCGGGTATATCTCAGGCAAGTTTACGTAATAACGAATCATTTTCACATCACACAAGAAACGGTTGAAAAAGGCCGATTATCTTAGTCATTCTTCATTACTCTAAAAAAGATGCGTACAACTAAAATTCACTTCTATTACTATACCTACCTTTTTGACTTCCAAATCCTCTTATTACATAAGGAGATGAACATATGAATCAACGTATACGGTACATGGTAGCTGTCCTGTTTGCTCTTATCGGTGGCATGATTTGCTTCTGGACAAACATTCAGCTTGGAGAACATATCATTTTTAATGGAATCGAATCACTTGTAAGCGCTTCAATATTAGGCGGATACATTTTCTTCCTCTTTAATCCAGAAGAAAATGCTCAAAAAACAATGTTATTAACAATGATCGGAATCGTTGGAGGATGTATTTCCTTCTCAATGACGAATTACACATTACCATTACAATTAAGCTCAGCTTTCTTCCACGGTCTTTGGACTTGGTTTATCGCATTTTGCTTAGCAGATGTATTTAACCTATTACAAGATCCAGAAGAAGAGACTGGACGCGGAGTCGAGAGCAACTCTTAATAGAAAAGAGGATAGAAGATTAATCTTCTATCCTCTTTTTTCAATATATCGGCGCTTCGAAATATCTCAAGCACTCGGAATCCGAAACCATACATGTGCTCCCCCACATACTGAACTATTTTCCGCAAATATATTTCCGCCATGCTTCTCTACAATCGACTTCGCAATATATAATCCCAGCCCAGAATGTTCTTTACTACTTGATCGTGATTTGTCCTCCTGATAAAAGCGCCGGAATACTTTTTGTACGTCTCCAGGTTGAAAACCAGTTCCTGAATCGTACACATGAAACTGGAATCCGTCATGCTGCACACTTACTTTTACTAGTATCTTGCCTTCCTCTGGCGTAAAACGCACACCATTCATCACGATATTATCCATCACTTGACTGATTCTCTCTTGATCAAACACAAGTGAATATATAGCATCATCATTCTCAAACATAACGTCCCATTCTATTTCTTTCTTCTTAGCAATATACTCATATTCTTCAATCTTCTTGCTGAAAAAACTCTGTAAGTTTACTTCATTTAATAACAATTGAAATGAAAAACTCTCTAGCTGATTTACTGTATTGAACTCCCCAAGAAGCTTCGCCATCCGATTTGTATTCCGCTCAATCGTATGTAAATAGCGCTCCAGTAATTCTTCATTTTTCCATAGGCCACTCTGCAGTCCTTCTGTGTGCCCTTGTACAATTGTTAATGGTGTTTTCAAATCATGAGAAATTGCTCTTACATATTCTCTCCGTTCTTCTTCTAGTTCCCATTGGCGAGATAGGCTATCGGCTAATGCTGCACGCATATTTTCAAACGACATAACTAACTCACCTATCTCGTTTTTCGCTCTATATTCCAAGCGGAAATCTAGATCACGCGCTTCAATTCTTTTTGAAGCGTCTACTAGCTCTTTCATTGGTCTGGATAATCTTTTTCCAATTCGATGAGAAACAATATAAGATAACAAACTAACATATACAAAAGGAGACCCAAGTACAAATATAACAAATAAGGCAATCCAACCATTCGCATAAGAAACATCTAACGTATAGTTAAGCCCTAATGCACCTTTCAACTCTCCATCAGCATTCAGAAGTGGCGTATAATAAGTCGTATTTTTATCTATGCCTTCTACATGTAAACTTATATTTAGATTATTAGCTAGTGGATTATTTTGACTTATTACCCGTCTTGTATATGTTCCATACTGCTTATTTCCTTTTACGT
This sequence comes from Bacillus sp. 05T22, assembly GCF_056396765.1. Classification (NCBI taxonomy): domain Bacteria; kingdom Bacillati; phylum Bacillota; class Bacilli; order Caryophanales; family Bacillaceae; genus Bacillus; species Bacillus sp. 05T22. Next base: position 138,600 of record NZ_JBFTMC010000002.1, on the reverse strand, counting down.
CAATTACTTGATATGTAATCCCTTCTCTTGGAATTAACTTCTCCAATTCTTGTTGCTCTTCTTTATCTAATAAACGCTCTCCTTTTTTGCCTGCATACTCTTGAATCATTGGGATCTTTTTTTCGTAGTAATTAGCCGGGTGCATCAATTGCTCTCCACTCTTCTGCCACCAATATACAAATGCCCCAAGCGTTGCGATGGATAAAAGGATGCTACCCGCTATTATAGTAATGAATCCAACAATTAACTGTTTTTTTATTGAGAGCTTTTCTAGCATAACTTTACACTCCACTTATACCCAATTCCCCACACCGTCTGAATATACGTACGCTCCCGGTCATACATACTAAGTTTCGTCCGTATCTTCTTCATATGCTCAACAACAGTAGACACATCACTTTCATTATCGTAACCCCAAATTTTCTCAAAGAGCTGCTCCTTCGTTAACACTTGTCCAGAATGAAGTGCCAGCATCTTTACGACCTCGAATTCCTTCTTTGTAAAATGAATCGTTTGATTTTCTACTGAGACTTCATAACTCTGCAAATCAATTAAGATGTTTCCATAACGAAGAGCATGTTTCTCAGACGGCTCTTGTAAATCTGTAGCACGGCGTAAATTAGCAATGATTCGCGCTTTTAGTTCCTTTAAACTAAATGGCTTACTAATATAATCATCCCCACCAATCATCAATCCCTCAATACGGGATTGCTCTCTGCTATCAGCACTTACAAATAGAATCGGGCAAGTTTGCTGCTCTCGAATCTTCATGCACACTTCAAATCCATTCATATCAGGGAGCATGACATCGAGCAAAACTAAACTTACCTCATCATCTAGTTGGCTTAATGCTTCCTTCCCCTCTAAAGCTGTTCGCACGTGATACCCTTCCATAGCAAGACTATCTGCAATAAACGTTAAAATATCTTCTTCATCATCAACAACTAAAATTGTACCTGCCATGGTCATTCTCCCCTTTACTCATACAAATCTTTTGTCCGCCACGTTATAAAACTTAAAAGCATACAAACTACTAAAATTGTACCATTCACAAGGTAGAATATGGAATCTCTATCACTTAAAATACGAATTACTTCTTGACCCGCCGCTATAAAATAAGAAAAACTGTCATGAATATAGAGCGTCCCAAACATGATTCCAATTGTCATAAAGAAAGAAAGTACTACATTTGGCATCCATAAACTTACGAAACTCGCTAGCATTAAACTCGTAGCGGTAATGAATACTAAAATCCCGTAGAATTTTAATGTATATAAAAGAGCTTCTGCTGCATTATATTTGATATCTTGATGTAAAAATGTTGTATACTCGGCTGACGAAACAAATAATTTACCGTATATATAACTTACGACAAACATAAGAAATAAAAGTAAAAATACAACAACAATTTGAGTAAGACATTTAGCCACTAACAATTTCCCTCTCTTAATGGGTCTTATACAAACGAGACGATAGGAACCAGATGACCGCTCTCCATTAAAACTATCAATAAATAAAATGGGAAAGATTAATAATGATAAAATGATATATAGTTCTTTCCCTAAAGCAACTTGAAAATTCAATTGACTTATTGGTGCCGAGGCACCATCTGGATTGTAAATTGCGACTCCCCAATGTTGTATAGAGAGACAATCTATAAGTAACAAAACAAAAAAAACACCACATATTACCACTGTCTTTTTCCGAGAAAAAAACCTTTCAAATTCACTTATCATTAACTGCTTCATTCCAATCACCTCACACAAAATGATCTTTCTTCCCTACGACGTAAAACGTAATAAAATTAGAAATAGCGATATAAACGCTTAATACTCCTAAACAAAGATAAATAAAATTTCCTTTTCCTATAAGCGATAATGCAATTCCCTCATACTGTAAATTTACAATTGATGAATAACGTACAAATACTACCTGCCTAGTCGGCACAAAATGCTGCATAATTTCTGGAACCCCTAAAGAAAGAATAATAAAACCGATACCAAATGCAATTGCACTCGTTGTAGATTTACTAAGTACTGTAAGCATCATAAAGATACTAATTACACAAACCATCATTACATAGGCCACACCGTAATATTTCAGTGTATAAAGAAAAACTTCCATCCCGCTACTAGTTGGCTGTTCATAATAAAAAAGAAAAATGTTTGGATTAAAATTAAAACATAAATAACCAATTACATAGCTACAAGTGAAATACACAAGAAAAAACAAAGCCATCATAAGAAACATAGTAATCATTTTCCCAAGTAAAATTTGCCGATACGTATAGGCACGCTGCAATACCATTCTCATTTGCCCGCTATGATATTCATGAGAAATCATAAGAGCCATTGTAACAAGCAAAATAAGATTAAATGCACTAATTAGCATTTCTGCTAAACCCATAACGGGAAATGTATTGGAATACGTATAATCTACAGCTGTTTTTGCAATAGCTTGATTATGTCCGATATAATACTTTGCTGAAGCAAATAACATCACCGGTATTCCCGCAAAACAAAGCCACGTCACCTTCTTCGCCCAAAGTCGCTCCCATTCAGAGCGCACTAGCCTCATCATGAGCTCATCATCTCCACAAAGATATCTTCTAGATCCTTACTATTCCCTTTTAGTTCTTCCGTCGTCCCCCGCCAAATGAGCGCTCCTTCTCGAATCATCACCCATGAATCGCACATAAGCTCAAGTTCACGAATGAGATGGCTTGAAATAAAAAAGGTAATTCCTTTATCACGCTGTAAATCGAGCACAATCTTTCGAAGTTGTTTAATCCCAACTGGATCTAATCCGTTGGAAGGTTCATCCAAAATAATAAAATCTGGATCCCCAAGAAGTGCCTGTGCAATTCCTAATCGTTGTTTCATTCCTAATGAATAAGTGCCTACCTTATCATCGGCACGATTTTCTAACCCAACAATTTTTAACACTTGTTCAACTTTTCGCTCTAAGTTTTCTCCCCCAGAGTTCATTGTGATTCTACCCAAGTTTCGTAAATTTTTCCGCCCAGACATATAAGGAAAGAAAATTGGAGATTCTACAATCGCGCCAACATACTGAAGTGCTTCTTCACGATTTTTTTGTACACTAACACCGTTAATTAGGACCTCTCCTTCATTTGGTTTAATCAAACCCATAATTGTCCGAATCAATGTCGTTTTCCCTGAACCATTTGGGCCAACAAAGCCACAAATCTCATTTTTATAAACAGAAAAAGATAGATGATTTAATAAACTTCTCCCTTTCACCCGTTTCGTTACATTTTTTACTTCTAGCACCGCTTTTTTCATCTTAATCGCCTCCTTGCTTCTAGAATAGGAGGTAAAAATAAACAATTTATAAACAAATAAGAGGAAGCTGCATTTTTTTTGCAGCTTCCTCTTTCCCTAGTAATGATGTATTCATATTAAGAAGTACTATATAATATATTTAAAATACATAATATACGAGGTGAAATATGGAGGGAAAATCGATTTTTCCTTATCTTCTCATCAAACTTTCAGCAACTAAAACAGGAACATATTATATTGTAGTTACTGGTGACAACCTTACAGGTAAAATAAAAGCAAAATGGAAAATACACTAAAAAGCGTAAGCGGCTCGCTCAGAATGTGAGGGGGATGGATTTCAATAAAAAAGAGCAGTGCCTATTAGCACTGCTCTTTCCAAATTTCGACATAGAATGGATTCCATATTAATTTGCACCTTGTACAAAAACACGTTTTAATTGTTTGCGGAAACGAACTCCTAACGTAATTGCTACAATAACAATCACTCCAAAGATAATTTTCCCAATGTGTTGTCCAAGTACTCCAAATATATCATGTAAGTTTCCACCTAACCAATAGCCACCGATTAAGAAGAAAGATACCCAGAATAGAGCACCAGAGTAAATCGTTATAGCAAAGCGACGGAATGGTAAATTAATAATGCCTGCAAAGTATCCAGTAAAATGGCGTACACCTGGAATAAAGAATCCGATAAAAATAAGGAAGTATCCATATTTATCAAACCACATTCTCGTTAAATCAATTTTTCTTTGCGTTAAAAACACATACTTCCCATACTTCTGTACAAACGGCATACCAAGTTTATTACCTAAAAAGTACTGAATTGTCATCCCAACACTCGTTCCAATACATGATAAGATAATTAAAAGGGGTAATTGTAAATCCCCTTGATGCGCCAAAAAACCCGCGTATGCTAGTGTTGGCTCTCCCGGAAACGGAAGCGCAATATACTCTAACAGCAATCCTACAAGTACTACATAGTAACCGTATTGCTGAAATAATTCATGAATCCATTCCATGTCGATCTCTCCTTTTCTCTCTTATCTACAGCATCCATCACGTTCAAACTGTTACTATTATTGTATAAAAAAATTGTCGAAATAACTATCACAATAGCTTACATTTAGATTACATTTTTGTAAGGGAAATACTAAAATACCCCATATTCATGCAAATTCTCCTAATATCTATTATATATTTTCAAATTTTTTCATTTCTCCTTTATTATATACAAAAAAATTGCACTTTTCTCTCATTTTCGCATAGTTAACTTTTAGAAATTCACTTATCCTTATTTTAGAAGATACGCGCAACTCTTCTCACATGTGATTTCTAAAAAAACACACAAAAACTTGCGAGAAGAATTACATCTACTTTATATTGAAAATGTAAAAGAGATTGCTATAAACTAGAGTCATAGTCATTATCAAATGTTTTATACCCAAACTCACACACGATTGTGAGTGGCGGAATTTTGTAGAGTTTTCACTCTGTTTCGTTCGCCCGCTGTCCTTAATTGGACAGCGGGCGTTTTTTATTTGTCGAAGGAGGATTTTTTATGGAGAAATTTAAGTTTTCATTATTAGTTTTATTTGGCGCCTGCAGCTACGGCGTACTTTCTACAATTTTCAAACTTGGCTTTATGAACGGGTTTTCTGCACATGAGTTACTAGGTGGACAATATGTATTTGGTTGGGTGGGACTTTTATTGCTCGTTCTTTTCTTCTCGCGTCATAAAGTCTCGAAAAAACAAGCATTGACCTTATTAGCTGTCGGAACAACAATGAGCATGACCGGGATTTTCTACGCGATTTCTGTAGAAGAATTACCTGCTTCCATCGCTGTTGTTCTACTCTTTCAATTTACCTGGATTGGAGTAGTCATTGACGCAGTCGCTAACAAGACATTACCAAGCCGCGAAAAAGTAATATCTATTATTATTTTATTTGCCGGAACATTATTTGCAGGCGGTGTGTTTGAAGGGCTTGGTCAAAACTTCTCCACAAAGGGTATTATCTTTGGACTGTTAGCCGCTATCTCTTTTTCCTTTTATGTCTTTGCAAGTGGCCGCGTTGCTACAAATGTATCACCCTATACAAAAAGCTTCCTTATGACAACAAGTGCTACACTTATTGTGTGTTTATTCTTTCCACCAACCTTTTTAATGGATGGTGCCTTGCAAGCTGGATTATGGAAGTACGCTTTCTTCCTTGGATTCTTCGGTGTTGTTATACCGGTAATTTGCTTCTCCATCGGTGTACCAAAAGTCGGCATAGGATTGGGAACCATTTTAGGTGCTGCAGAACTACCAACAGCAATCATTGCTTCTATCACTCTTGTTCATGAAGTCGTATCACCGATGCAATGGCTCGGCATTGTTTGCATATTGCTTGGTATTTTCACACCACAAATTTTGACTGCACGGAAAGAGAAGAAAAAGAGCATAGAACATAGCGCCTAAAAAAAGAGCACATCATGTGCTCTTTTTACTTTCATGCTCCATATAACCTTTCTACCTCTTTTTCAATTTGTTTTATATCAATTCTTTCAAATAAAGGCTGTACATGACTTATCCGCTCTGGCAATATATTTTCACATTTCCAGCCCGTATTCGTAATCGCTAGCATATTCCGCACCCTTTCACTTGAAAACGGTAAAAACGGCTCCAGTAACTGCGCAAAATTCACAATAAAATATACACAGGTGTAAATCGTCTCTTCGCAAGCAACAGGCTCTTCCTCCCTTTGCTTCCAGGGCGCCTGCTCATCAAAATATTTGTTCGTAAATCGTACCGTTTCAAAAATCATTTCCAACGCTACTTTAAAATGAGCCTGCTCAATCGCATTTCCTACACTGCGATATAATTCCTCTATTCTTTCTTTTAGCTCTGGATTTATATGCCCCTTTGGTACCGCACCGTCATAATATTTCTCAATAAACTTTAATGTACGATTTACAAAATTCCCATATGCGCCTAGCAACTCACTGTTATGGCTATAGATAAATTCGCGCCAAGAAAAATCGGTATCGCGATTTTCTGGTGCATTAATCGTTAAGAAATAACGAATCGAATCTGGATCATACCGCTCTAATATATCTGGTACCCATACTGCCCAGTTTTTGCTTGTCGATAACTTTCGTTTCTCAACAGTTAAATATTCATTGGAAACGATATGCCGCGGAATTGCCTTTTCTCCTATCCCAAGTAATACAGCTGGCCAAATAATAGAATGGAACGGGATATTATCCTTCCCATGAACATAGTATGTCTTCGCGCTGCTACTCCAGAACTCCCCATCATCTTCGCCCATTTCTTCAGCCCATCGTTTACTCGCTGAATAATAACCAGCAACAGCTTCAATCCACACGTAAATTTTCTTATCCTCATATCCCTTAACTGGAATTGGCACTCCAATTGGTAAATCACGTGATACAGCCCGGTCCTGTAATCCTTCTTCTAAGTAACGCTCTGTTAATTGGATTGCATTATCACGCCATGCTCCTTCTCGTTTTGCAACCGCTATCGCATCATTAATCTGCTGCTGAAATTTATGCAATGCAAAATAGAAATGCTCTGTTTCCTTAACTGCTGGCGTATTTCCACACAGCTTACATTTCTTTTCTAATAAATCGAGTGGATCTAAAATAGCTGAGCATGCATCACATTGATCACCGCGTGCTGGTTCATGGCAATGTGGACAGACACCCTCCACATAGCGATCCGGTAAAAATTGTGTACACGTTTCGCAATATGCTTGCTCAACTGTCTTTTTATAAATAAATCCTTCTTCTAACAAACGTAAGAAAATCTTCTGTACCGTTTCATGATGATGCTGTGCATCTGTACGTGTATAACAATCATACGTAAAACCAAGCTCCTTAAAACATCGCTCAAATTCCTCATGATAATAGTCTGCAATTTCTTTTGCAGTAACCCCTTCTTGTTTGGCCCGAATAGCAATCGGAGTTCCATTACAATCGCTTCCTGATACGTAAAGAACATTTTCACCTTTCGTTCTATAATAGCGAGCTAAAATATCCCCAGGTAATAAACCCGCAACATGCCCAAGATGTAAAGAGCCATTCGCATACGGCCAAGCTCCACCAATAAAAGTACTCATCATCTATTCCTCCTTTTAAATATAAAAAGCCCCACCCCTATCTTCTAAAAAGATAAGGGCGGGGCTGTATAAACAGTCGCGGTACCACCTTATTTCGTCAGCTATTCACACAACTGACCTCGTCAAGTACGGAGCAATATTACGCTCTTATACTGTGATTTTGATAACGAGAACCAACTCTCGTCGCCGCCTACTATTATCATCTGATAAGTTCAGGACGCAGCTCAAAGGCCATTGTTCAAATGAACATTCTTGCTTCTTCTCAGCTCCCGAAGCTCTCTGGAAAGAATGGTTTCATTCTACTTTTCCTTTTCAATGCTTTTCATATATAACACGTATTTTACGACTAAAATACAGAAAAATCAAACTTTTTATAAAAGAAAACAGGAAATAAATAATTCCTTCCGAATATATACATGTTTAAAGAAAGGAGCGATCTCATTGAATCAAAAACAATTAAGCACAATTAATAAGCAAAGTTGGAACGCTGCTGCCTATGAGGCGTGGACCAATCGGCATGGTACCCCCAAGGAATATGCAAAGAAATTATTACAAGATCCAGCCCATGAAGTATCCTATTACTTACCTTACATAGAGAATATACAGGAAAAACGCATCATAAATTTACTTGGTTCGAAAGGAAATAAAGCTGTGGCATTCGCATTATTAGGTGCTGACGTAACAGTTGTAGATATTTCTGAAAGCAATGCCAAATATGCAAATGAGCTAGCGAATGCTGCAGAGGTGTCTATTGAATACATCGTTTCAGATGTACTAGAAATAACACCTTCTCAATCATTTGATGTTGTTTTGTTAGAACTCGGTGTACTTCATTACTTTTTAGATCTCAAACCGCTTTTTAAATTAATCTCAGAGCTTCTAAAAGACGGTGGTACTTTTATACTTCGTGACTATCATCCCCTTTATACAAAGTTATTAGCGACAGATGATCAAAAATTCAAGGCAAACGGGGATTATTTCTCTGAAGAAGTAATTGAAGATAACGTTGCTTATGGCATTCTACTGGATAAAACGCAGCAAGACCTACTACAAAAAACGATGATTCGTCGCTGGACGTTAGGAGAAATTATTACAGAAATTGCGGGGGCAAACTTACACATTGAAAAGCTGATTGAAGAACATGGCCCACACCAACGCTGGGTCTTTCCTTCTTCTGCTCCAAAAGAAATTGAAGARCGTATMCCAGGWCTWTACACRTTAATTGCGACAACAGCATGCAAAAAAGGATCCCTTCACGGATAGGATCCTTTTGCATGCTTAACGCATATAAGTTGAGGTTGGAGATTACCATAATTCTGTAGAATAGGACACAAGGTATTTCAACATTTTGTCTCTGACTTACGCAGTCAAAAGGGGTATGACCAACATAACGAAGAGCAATGTTTTAGTTGATATTGATAATCGTTATCAACTAATTAGAAGTATACATGATGTATCCTAAAAAGACAATAGGAATCTCACATTTTTTATTAGCTAGCTTCTTAAAACTTTCGGTACATATACACAATATGGTTCGCTCTCTAAATAATCACCGGTTATCGCATATGCCCTAGAACGAGAACCACCACATATATAGCGGTATTCACACTTCCCGCATTTTCCTTTATAGCCATCTGGATTACGTAACGCTTGAAAAATTGGTGAGTGACGGTAAATGTCTCGTAAACGTGTTTCTCTCACATTCCCAGCTCCAATAGGTAATAATCCACTTAGATATACATCACCAATATGCGAAATGAAAACAAAACCGTTACCGTCATTGACTCCCTTCGGTGCTCGTCCTAAACCATCAATTTTTCCGGTTAAAACATTTTGGAGTGCATCTTCATAACACATTCTTTGCTTACTTGTTCCTCCCTTATTTTTTTGCTGCATAACAACTCTTCGGTAATGCTGAGCCGCTGTTGTTTTTACATCAAACGATGCGGTTTTACCTATTTCATATAACTTTCGAAATACAAGTTCATGTTCCACTGGCGAAATCATATCATCTATATTTCCTCTTCCAGTTGGAACAAGAAAAAATACGCTCCATAGCACACCACCCAATTGTTCAACAAGCGCTGCCATCTCCTCTACTTCATGAATATTATACTTAGAAATGGTTGTATTAATTTGAACAGGAATCTGTAACTCATTTAAGTATTGAATCGCATCCATCGTAAGCTGAAAAGACCCCGCCACGCCGCGAAAACGATCATGTGTCTCAGCTGTAGCACCATCCACACTAAAAGCCCAGCGTGCAAGTCCAACCTCTTTTGCTTTTTGAATCGCCTCTTTGGTCACATTTGGAGTCGCACTAGGCGTCATCGAAACTCGTAATCCTTTTCGCACTGCATAATCTGCTAGCTCATAAATATCCGCTCTCATAAGCGGATCCCCACCAGAAAAAACTAGCATTGGCTTATCCATTTCATATATTTCATCAATTAATCTCTTCCCTTCAAGAAAAGTCAATTCTCTTGGGTCTCTCCTATACTGCGCTTCAGCTCGGCAATGCAAACATTTTAATTCACAAGCTCGTGTAACTTCCCATATCACAATAAAAGGATTTTCATCATAATTCATTTTCAATCTCGCTCCTCCCTACATACTTATAATCAGTATAGGGAAGATTCAAAAAAAACACTGTGAGCTATTTCACTGCATCTTTATCTTATTTCCTTTATAATGAGAATGGATATCATTAATATTAGGGGTGTTGTGCATGTCGCAAGAATTCGAAGAGAAATTATATGCCAATTTAGAGGCTGTTATCGATCCTGAATTAGGCGTTGATATTATCAATCTTGGATTAGTATATGACGTAACAGCAGATGAAAATAATAATGCTGTTATTACAATGACAATGACTTCTATCGGTTGTCCAATGGCTGGACAGATCGTATCCGATGTCAAAAAAGTATTATCAACAAATGTACYTGAAGTAAATGAAATCGAGGTCAATGTCGTTTGGAATCCACCTTGGTCCAAAGAGCGTATGTCACGTATGGCAAAAATCGCGCTAGGCATTCGTGATTAACTGACAAAGAAAGACCTGACAACCAAGTCAGGTCTTTTTTCATCTTATTTCACACCAACTGCGTCATAAGCTTTCGTTACAGCTTGTACTTCTTTAGAGTTTTGACCATATAAGTCTGTCGCAGCTTGAAGTGCCGCTTGGCGCATCATTTTAAAGTTAGAGTTTGCAGTTAAATATTTTGAAAGCGCACGGTAGTAAATTTTTTCTGTTGCTTCACGGCCTACGCCAGTTACTTTCACACCATAATGCGTGCCACCTTCAGACACTAAATATGCTGCTTTGTTATTGATACTACTGTTAATATGCACGCCGCCATTATCAGCTGTTCCTTTATAACGTTTGTCGTAATGATCTGGATAACCTTCAGTTGGTTTTAATGGGTTTTTAATAGAAGCAGGGTTACTTAAGGAGCGTAGCGCATCTCCTGGTTTACCCGGTGTATAAATATCTTCCCCAAGCTCCCAATCATCACGGTCTACCATCGCACCGAAAATATCCGATAGCGATTCGTTCAATGCACCAGACTCATCTTTATATACAAGATTTGCTGTATGCTCTGTTACAGCATGCGTTAATTCATGTCCAATAACATCTAGACCTGCAGATAATGGAATGAATGTTGTTCCATCCCCATCTCCATACATCATTTGTACACCGTTCCAAGCTGCGTTATTCCAACCTTCACCTACGTGAACAGTAGAAATCAGCCTCGCACCTTTATTATCGAAAGAATTACGGTTAAATGTCTTTTTATAATAATCATATACTTTTCCTGCATTTACGTGTGCATCGACAGCAGCTTTGTCCTCGAAGAATTTCGACTTACTTTCTACCTCTTCACCTGTATATCCAAGCCATTGTGAGAAGAGATTAAACCAGTTCTCATCCATATTTTGTGCATCAAACGTGTGAACACCATTTCCACGTTTTCCATCAAACAAGTTAAATGCTCCTGTTTTTTCATCTTGAGCAATTTCAAATGATTGCTTGTTTCCTAGAACGCCATAGCCAAAACCAGTAATATGATCGATTGCATTATATTTCTCAATGATATTTCCATTTGTTGCATCAACAAAGTAATGCCAGTATCCTGGTGCTGGTTTTGAAATAGACGCTTTAACAAGGTATGCAAGATAGTATTGTCCATCTTTTTCATACACATATAAATCTTTTTTCACACCATCATATTTATCTACTTTGCCAATTTCTTTCTCRATATCAGCCTTTGCAACTTCTACCGCCTTCTCATCAGTAATGCTAGCTGCAGCTGGAATATTTTTATCTTCTAAATTCGGGATAACTTGCCCGAAGAACGCCTTTACGTTATTGTCTTTATCAATCGTAACTGTTTGATCTGATCCATATACAGGAACATTATTATGTTTCTCAACTAACTTCACATGTGTTGTACCCGATTCAGCGTCCTTTTCTTCCCCTACAATATTAAAATGTTTGTCAATATTTCCTGCTAATTTAAACATATCCTTCTTACTCTCTAAATACTGAAATACTGTTTCTTTTTTATCTAATCCTTGCGGTGCTTTCCATTCCTCACCTATGTAAGCCGGTGTTTTAAATTCTTGGTGATACTGAATTTGTTGCTCTGCCGCTTGTGTTTTTGTTGCTCCGAATGCCCCAAAACCTCCAACGATAACGGATAAAGCTAATGCTGATGAAACGACTTGCTTTTTCAATCTAACACTCCCCATTCCCCAAAAATTTTTGACACTCTTAATACATTTCGAGAAAAGGAAAATATCTCCTACCAAAAAATATTGAGAAACTTTTCTCTTACAATTTCATCCAAAAAGGGAGCGCCTTGTTAGACACTCCCTTTTCCTTCATTCCTTATTGCTTTTTCATCTCAATCGCTAAATAATGTGAGTGCTCTTTTGCTTGAATACGAATATCTTCTTCAACTACTTCTGCTGCATCGCGCATTACAAGTGTCTCACCATTTACAACACCGCTTCCTTCAATTTGCACAAGATAAACTTGACGATCTTCGATAACAGGGAAAGTGATTTCTTTTCCTGCTTCTAAAGATAGTGAATATAAATTTGCGTCTTGATGAATTTCAATTGGTGCACCACCATCAATTGGAGATACCATATGGAACCAATTGTTTTCACGTTTATTCCAATCAAACTTGAACTCACCGTAGTTTGGTGTGTGCCCTGCGCGGTCTGGTAAAATCCAAATTTGTAATAGGCGTAATGTCTCATTCCCTAAATTATGTTCACTATGAAAAACACCTGTACCAGCGCTCATATATTGTACATGTCCACGCTCAATTGTACCGCGGTTCCCCATGCTATCTTGGTGTGTTAATGCACCATCTACAACATAAGAAATAATCTCCATATCACGGTGCGGATGCATATCAAATCCTGTTTGCGCTGCTACTAAATCATCATTAATAACGCGAAGCGCCCCAAATMTCATATTATCTGGATTATAATAATCTGCGAATGAAAAATGAAAATGTGTATTTAACCAACCGTGATTTGCTCTTCCCATATTTTTATGATCAACTTTTTTAAACATATCCTTCACCTCATATTATCTCGAATTCGAGATATTTATTTAAAATTTTTTATTGTAACTTTCGAAGTAATTCTAGTAGTTGTTTTTGTTCATTACGATTTAACTTATCAAATTGTTCTGCTTGAAACGTCTCTTGCGGTGGAACAACCTCTTCATACAAAACTCTGCCCTTTTCAGTTAGCGAAAGGTATTTCGTARTACCTTCCTGTTCTCGCTTAATCCAATCAAGCTGCTCCATTTTATTTAAAAGCTGCGTGATGTTCCCTTTTGTAACAAATAGCTTTCGCCCGAGTTCTTGCTGTGTTAATCGATCGTGCCCACCAATTTGGGCTAGAACATCAAACTGGGCAGCAGATAAACTCCATTCTTTCAAATGTTGATTTGTCTCACGAATGCTTCTGTTATAAAAGCGTGATAAACGAAACCATAACAATAATCCTAATCTTTCTTCTGTTTTCATTCCATCACCTCGCTTACTTGATGTCTTTAGTTTAGAACTAAACTTTAAAAATGTCAATTACTTTATTATAGTAAGCAATAAACAAAAGCATAGTAAGTTTCTCCCACTATGCCTTAGTTTAAGTTTCTTCTTATATATTCATTCATTTTACGTTCTGCAAATGCTCGGGCATCCTTTTCAATCCACCGTGCTTCATACGCTTCTTTTCCAATGTATAATACATTTTTCTCATGTTGCATTGAATGCCTGAATTCATGTAGTAAAGTTTTGAGCACTTGTTCATACTGTCCCCACATGCAAACAAAAATCAATTGTCTTTCTTTATGATAAAAACCGCTTAAAGGAAATAAAAACTCTTCTTCCTCTTCTCCTAAGTTTACAAGCACATTATTTGTATCACACGTATCGCAAAAAATAACTGGAATTTCGCGTTTCTCAATAAGTGAAAATACATCGTCTTTCACTTGCTGAATATCCCAAGGAAATTCTGAATCCAGCACGTACCAATTCCCAGCTTGCTGATATACGTTTTGAAACTGGAGTTCCATTGCCCTCCGTTCTCCTTTCTATATTCCCTTTTTCTATATGTATGCCACCATATAGGAAAAATAAACACATATTGCAATACAACATTACATCTAGTTCAAAAAATGTTCAAAATTAATGTTTGTGAAAAGCTTGATTTATACCAATTACTAGATTATAATAATTATAAATTAGTAACAGATATAATATAATAACTCAAAAGGAGATTGATCATATGAACACACAAGTAATCGAAGTATTAAACAAACAGGTAGCAGACTGGAACGTATTATTTACAAAACTACACAACTTCCATTGGTATGTAAAAGGACCTCATTTCTTTACACTACATGAGAAATTCGAACAATTTTACACAGAAGCAGCTGGACACATCGATGAAATTGCAGAACGCATTTTAGCAATTGGTGGCAAACCAGTAGCAACAATGAAAGAATACTTAGAACGATCTTCTATTCAAGAAGCAGCTTACGGAGAGACTGCAGAAGGGATGGTCGAAGCAATTATGAAAGACTACCAAATGATGCTAGGCGAACTGAAAAAAGGTATGGAAATCGCGCAGGATGCTGACGACGAAACGACATCTGACTTACTACTTGGCATCTACACAGAACTAGAAAAACACGCTTGGATGCTACGTGCGTTCTTGAATCAATAATAATATTAAAAGCGGAAGCGGCTGGAGCTAGACACTCAATAAAACCCTCTCAATTTAACTTGAGGGGGTTTTATTATTATATCTATATATTTTAAGTAGTTTTATGTTAAAATATAGAAAAGTCTGATATTTTTATTTAAGTAACTCTTTTATTCATGGTATATAGAACATTCTAGTATTACCATCAAATGACGGGAGTGGTTCAGTTGAAAGACTATTTGATTCGAGCATTTTCCGCCTTATTAACTGCTGGAATTGCTTTAGGTATAGCAAATATTTTCAATCTGACCGTGGACACCAGAAGCTATCCTTTCTTCATCTGCATTGCAATCGTTGGTGGTTGGAGCGGCTGGTATTTATATAAAAAAGCTTTGAAAAACAAATCTAGAGGCATTCCGAAATGAACGGAATGCCTCTTTTTATTCATCTTATTATGATAACTGCTTCCACTTATTCCCCATAACAGGTCTCTTATAGTTTTTCATGTGGAGCAATAATTCTTCTGCATTATCCGCCGAAACAATTAACTCTTTATTCGATGGATTCATAAACCCTTCTTCTGCTGCGCGATCGATCATTTGCAAAATTGGACTATAAAAATCTTTACTATTTAATAATCCAACTGGCTTGTCATGAATCCCAATTTGTGACCAACATACAACCTCAAATAACTCTTCAAATGTTCCGTAGCCACCTGGTAACGCAATAAATGCATCCGCAAGCTCTCCCATTTTTGCTTTGCGCTCATGCATTGTTTCTACTTCAATTAGTTCTGTTAATCCTTTATGAACAATCTCTCCGCGAAATAAACCGCGAGGCATAACACCAGTGACACGTCCGCCTAAGCGCAACACTTCATTGGCTATTTCCCCCATTAAACCAACACATGAACCGCCGTATACTAGTTCACAATTATTTTGGACAAGCACTTCTCCAAGCTTAATTGCTTGCTCTTTAAATTCAGGTCTTTCTCCTAAATTAGAACCTGCAAACACACAAATCTTTCTCATACCTACACCCCGAAACTATATATTGTTATGATACAATGAATATTGTACAACATATTGAAGGGATGAGAAAGAATTGAATATTGCCGAATTTCAGAGATGGGTTGAGGAATTTTACGAAAAACGAAGCTGGTCACAATATAACTCTTTTATTCGCTTGAATTTCTTAACAGAAGAAGTAGGAGAAGTTTCACGAGTTGTACGCGCCATTGAAATTGGACGCGATCGCCCAGATGAACAAGTAAAACAAGTGGAAGAATTGAAAATTGAATTAAAAGAAGAACTTGGAGATGTACTTGCAAACCTCATTATCCTTTCTCAAAAATATGATTTAGACTTACAAGATATTATGGAGGCACATGTCGAGAAGCTTTCTAATCGTTTCGAAAATAAATGAGAATATTTATCAATTATGATATAATGGTTCCGACAACATACAAAGGAGAGAATTTATGTTATCTACTAAATTACACGATGCGCTTAACGACCAAATGAATTTTGAATTTTACTCTGCCCATGTTTACATGGCAATGGCTGCTTACTGCACAGCAGAAAGCTATGATGGATTTGCAAACTTTTTCCTTGTACAAGCAGAAGAAGAGCGTTTCCACGCAATGAAACTTTACAATTACATTAACGACCGCGGAGAGCGCGCCATTATTACTGGATTCGAAAACCCTAACAATGAATATGAATCTGTTTTAAGCGCATTTGAGATCGCACTTGAGCATGAGCGTGAAGTAACAAAGCGTATTTACAACTTATCCGATATCGCTTGGGATGAGCGTGAGCACGCGACAATTACATTCTTAAAATGGTTCGTTGACGAACAGGTTGAAGAAGAAGCTTCTTTCGACAGCATCATCMAAAAACTAAAACGTATTACAAGCGACTCTAACGCTCTATTTATGTTAGATGCGGAATTGGAAAAACGTACGTTTACTCCTCCTGCTGAGTAATATCCTTATCACCTTAATGAATTCGTTAAGGTGATTTTTTTCTCCTTTAAATCACTTTTCACCTTAACATCGGATTAAAATCAGCTTAAATCTTCGCTCATTCTATATAGGACTACTATTATAAATGGTATTATTTTCAATATAGAGTACAAACGGGAAGGAGAACATCTCTATGAAACAACGTGTAGAAGCAATCGATGCCGTTCGCGGTTTTGCTTTATTCGGTATTTTACTTGTTAACATGACATTAATTCAATTTGGAATGTTTAGCGGTGAACAGCCTACTTATGTATTCGAAAACATTGATGCGGGGGCAAATTGGCTTATTCAGTTTTTTGGCACCCACAATTTCATTTCCCTATTTTCTTTTCTATTTGGGATTAGTATTATTTTGCTACAAAAGAGCATTATAGCAAAAGAAAAGCGTTTCTTTCCCACTTATATAAGACGTATCATCATTTTGTTAATTATTGGATATATTCATGGAGCTTTTATTTGGGACGGAGATATTTTATTCGGTTATGGAATTATAGGAATCTTATTAATGATGTTTATCAATCGAAAGCCCAAAACATTGATCATTTGGGCATCCATCATACTAGTACTAACTATGCTGATGTCTTATCCCTTTGAACCAAGCACCAATATGTCCGATGACTTTGCGCCTTATATCGCAAAAGAACAACAGGTTCATGAAACTGGTAGTTATATAGAACATGTAAGCTTCCGCCTTAATGAAGATCCTTTTAAATATATTGGGATTACTGGTTTTTTCGGAACATTTTTCATATCGCTTTTTGCACTGATTTTCATGACTCCACTGTTCTTATTAGGGATGTATGTCGGTAAAAAAKGGTGGCTTTTCGAAATTGATAAACATGTCTCCCCTCTCAAAAAGCTATGGCTCATGAGTGGTATTTTCTCTTTCGCTGTAAAAATCTTAGAGTTATTAACAAAACAACCTCTTCTCATTATGTTAAAAGACAGTGTTACACCGATAAGTATGGCCCTTTTTTACGGAAGCTCTATCATTTTATTATTTCATTACAAAAAAGCATCACGCTTATTAGAATATATGGCTAACATAGGAAAAATGTCAGTTAGTAACTATTTAGCGCAATCCATCATTGCTACCACCATTTTTTATGCGTATGGACTTGGTTTATATGGGAAAATCGGCTACTTCTTTGGCATTGTCTTAACAATTGTAATTTACGTCATCCAATTATATGCTAGCACCTGTTGGTTAAAAAGGTATCGCATAGGGCCAGTTGAATACGTATGGCGTCTTGGCACATATTTAAAAAGGCCTGCTTTTAAACGTAAGTTAAACAAAGTAAGTTAAATAAAAAAAGCAATGAGMTCACGCGCCCATTGCTTTCCTTATTTTTATAGCATAACCCCAACGATAACCGCTGATAATATACTTACTAACGTTGCACCATACACAAGCTTTAATCCGAAAGAGGATACAACGTTTGCTTGTTTTCCATCGATACTCTTCGTTGCACCTGCGATAATCCCGATAGATGAGAAGTTTGCAAATGATACAAGGAAGATTGATAAAATACCTACTGTACGAGCTGATAAGTCACCAGCTACTTTTCCTAAATCAAGCATCGCAACAAATTCGTTTGTTACTAACTTTGTTGCCATAATTTGTCCTGCTTGTAGCATCTCTGATGTTGGAATACCCATAATAAATGCTAATGGCGAGAAGATATAACCTAAAATACCTTGGAACGTAATACCAAAAATAGAATCGAACAAACCGTTAATTGCTGCCATCAATGCAATGAATCCGATTAACATTGCTGCTACTGTAACTGCAATAGAGAATCCAAGCATAATGTATTCGCCTAACATTTCGAAGAACGTTTGCTTCTTATCTTCTTCTAATTCTAAGATATCTTCTTCTTCACTAATATCATAAGGATTAATAATATGAACGATAATGAATCCACTGAATAAGTTTAATACAAGTGCTGTTACTACATATTTTGGATCGATCATTTTCATATAAGAACCRACRATTGACATCGAWACYGTTGACATTGAWGATGCACAAAGTGTRTATAAACGATTTTTYGGTAATTTRCTTAATTGATCTTTTACTGTRATAAATACTTCACCTTGACCAACGATTGCCGCTGCCACTGCATTATATGATTCAAGTTTTCCTAGACCATTTATTTTACTTAATACGAAACCGACTGCTTTAATAATAATTGGTAAAATTTTAATGTGTTGCAAAATCCCAATTAATACTGCTAAGAAAATAATTGGTAATAATACTGTTAAGAAGAAAGGTGCTTGTCCATCATTCGCTAGTCCACCAAATACGAAGTTAACCCCTACTTCTGCGTATTTTAGAATAGCACCAAAACCATCTGAAATCCCTTTTACTAACACATACCCAATCTTTGTATTTAATAAGAAGTATGCCAATGCTAATTGAAGAACAAGCATGATTGCAATTGGTTTATATTTAATTTTCTTCCGATCTGAACTTACAAGGAAACCTAGTACAAATACAGCAAGTAAACCGACTAGAAACATAACTAGTTTCATATGTGAATCCTCCACTTTCCATGAGTTATYGGTCGTCCAACGAATGACGTCTGACCATTGATTTTTTAAAAAATAGAACCCCTAAATACTATTTACTTTACAATGTATCCTAAAACCGGTAAGCGTTTACATAAATTATAATTTACAATTAGTGGGCTCTTCTTCCCTACTTGATTTAAAGTATGAAACTGATACCACCCACAAACAAATTGTAAGCGTTATCTAGATAAAATGCAACATAATTTTTTCAATAAATGATATGTTAATTTTCCCCTTACAAATCTCACTAGAATTTATATCTACGAAATAAAAAAGCAGTGAGCCCTCGCTCACTGCTTTTGATTTTTATAACATAACCCCAACAATAATTGCTGATAAAATACTTACTAACGTTGCACCATATACAAGTCTTAATCCGAATGAGGAAACAACGTTCGATTGATTTTCATCAATCCCTTTCGTTGCACCTGCGATAATTCCAATAGATGAGAAGTTCGCAAATGATACAAGGAATACAGATAGAATACCAACTGTACGAGCTGATAATTCTCCTCCTACTTTTCCAAGATCAAGCATCGCAACAAATTCGTTTGATACTAATTTCGTCGCCATAATTTGTCCCGCCGTTACCATCTCTGCTTGCGGGATACCCATTACAAATGCTAGTGGTGAGAAAATGTATCCTAAGATAGCCTGGAAGGTAATACCGAATACAGAATCAAATAAGCTGTTAATTGCTGTAATTAACGCTACGAAACCAAGTAACATCGCTGCTACTGTTACTGCAATTGTAAAACCAAGCATAATATATTCGCCCAGCATTTCGAAGAACGATTGCTTTTGTTTATTTTCTAACTTAAGTGTATCTTCTTCTTCAGTAACGTCATATGGATTAATAATATGAATAATGATAAAACCACTAAATAAATTTAATACAAGTGCTGTTACTACATATTTTGGATCAATCATTTTCATATATGATCCAACAATCGACATAGATACTGTCGACATAGAAGAAGCACAAAGTGTATATAAACGATGCTTCGGTATTTTGCTTAATTGATCTTTTACCGTAATAAATACTTCAGCCTGCCCGACGATTGCTGCCGCTACTGCATTATATGATTCTAACTTTCCTAAACCATTTACTTTACTTAACAGGGTACCAATTGAACGAATAAATATCGGTAAAATTTTAAAGTGTTGCAGGATCCCAATTAATACGGCAAAGAACACGATTGGTAATAATGCTGTTAAGAAGAAGGAAATTTCCCCTTTATTAACAAGACCACCAAATACGAAAACGATTCCAGATTCCGCATATGTAAGTAATGCTCCAAATCCATCAGAAATTCCTTTTACTAAAATATAACCAATCTGTGTATTTAATAGGAAGTACGATAATGCTAACTGAATAACAAGCATAACCACAATTGGTTTATACTTAATCTTCTTTCGATCCGCACTTATAAGAAACCCGAGTATAAATACAACGAGTAATCCTACAAGAAACATAACAAATTTCATATATAAAATCCTCCATTTAAACCTTATTCAACGCTCTAGAAAATTATTTAACGTTGAACGTCTGACCATATAAAAAATAAATAATCCGAACTTTCACCTAACATATAAAAATATATATGCTATACCTCAAAACCCGTCTTACCTCTTACCTGGAAAGACCTTATACATTCTAACATAAATTCCAACTCACATCTTTATATTTCTAAAAAAATATAATAAACATAAAAACTCTATTAATGTTCGGTTTTTCCTGCAAACCCAAAAAAAGGCATCAGATTCTCTCTGATGCCCTTTCCTTATTATACAGCTTTTTCTTCTTTTTCTTTTGTTACCATAGAATCTTCCCAGCATTCTGTGTTTTCCAAACCTGGAATAGAGCTTGCATGGAAGACTGGATCTTTCCCTTGTTTCTTTTGCTTTACATAGTCTGTCAACGCAGCATATGCAAATCGGCCAAGAAGTGTAATCGCAATTAAGTTTGTGATTACCATTAGACCCATAAATAAGTCTGCCATATTCCATACGACTTGAAGCGTCGCAACAGAACCGAATAACACCATTCCAACTACTGCAGCACGGTAAATCATTAACCATGTTTTACTTTTCTTAATGAATTCGATATTTGTTTCACCATAATAATAGTTTCCTAGAAGTGAACTGAACGCAAATAGGAAAATAATAATCGCTAAGAAGCTACTTGCCCATGGACCAATTTGTGAGCTTAGCGCCTTTTGTGTTAATTCAATTCCTTCTAAATTCGTTGCCTTATATGCTCCAGAGCATAGTACGATAAACGCTGTTGATGTACATACTAAAAATGTATCTACTAAAACTCCAATTGTTTGAATAAATCCTTGTTTAGCTGGATGCGTTACATCTGCTGTCGCAGCCGCATTCGGCGCACTACCCATACCTGCTTCGTTCGCAAATAATCCACGCTGAATACCATACTTCATCGCAGCCCCGATACCGCCACCTACAGCTGAATCTAAACCGAATGCACCTTTAAAGATTTCTGTGAAAACATCTGGTAGTAAATAGAAGTTTTTAATAACAACGAAAACAGCTACTGCWATATAAATAATTGCCATTGGYGGAACAATCATTTCTGACATACGTGCAATACTTTTAACGCCGCCAAAAATAATAACTGCGACTAATGCAGCTAATGCGATTCCTACAACATAACGCTCTAAACCGAATGCATTTTTAAATGCTAGCGTAACTGTATTTGCCTGTACTGAGTTGAAAATTAAACCGTAACTAATTGTAATCAGAATAGAAAACCAAATTCCCATCCAACGTTTATTTAAACCTTTTTCCATATAATAAGCAGGACCACCACGGAAACCGCTGCCATCTTTTACTTTATAAATCTGTGCAAGTGTACTTTCTACAAAGCTTGAGGATGCCCCGATAATTGCAATTACCCACATCCAAAAGACTGCGCCGGGTCCTCCCATAGAAATAGCTAGTGCCACACCAGCCAAGTTCCCGATCCCAATGCGGGCTGCTGAACTCATACAGAAAGCTTGGAAAGAAGATACGCTGCCCTTTTTACGTGTCTTTCCAGTTAATCCATCACTCATTAATCGTACCATTTCGCCTAGATGGGTAATTTGTACGAATTTCAATTTAATAGAAAAATAAAGCCCTAAGCCTATTAACATTGCGATAAGAATATATGACCAAAGAATCGTATTCGTTGATGAAACGAACTGTTCTAAAATATTCATACGATTAGTCCCTCCCTTTTCTTCTCATAAATTGAATTATATTTAAAAAATATTCAAAAATCAACATTTTTCGACAGATTATCACTTCCAAATGTTAGGTTTTATAACACAATCGTGTTACTTGTTAAGAAATATGACTTCTTATTTTTAGAAACGCACATACTACTTGAAGAAATATTTCTCATAAACAAAGCGATTGACAAAAACTAACTCTGTAACTATACTAGTTACAACTAGTGGTATCAAACTTGCTTAACTACTTCGATTCATTTTTGCACATACATTTTAGGCATTTATTCTATTAAACATTTGGAGGTATATATTATGAAAATCGGAATTATCGGAGCAAACGGAAAAGCTGGAAGTCGTATTATGAAAGAAGCACTTGATCGCGGTCATGAAGTTACTGCAATCGTAAGAAACGCTGCAAAAATCACAGAGAATAATGTAAAAGTTTTAGAAAAAGATGTTTTCGATCTTACTGCTAATGACATACAAGCATTTGACATAATCGTGAATGCGTTTGGCGCTCCTGCTGGAAGTGAACATCTTCACGTAGATGCAGGGAACGTATTAATTGAGGCAATGAAAGGTGCACCTAATACGAAGTTACTTGTTGTCGGAGGCGCTGGAAGTTTATTTGTAGATGATGCAAAAACAACACGTGTATTTGATACACCAGGTTTCCCTAAAGAATATCTTGCAACTGCTCAAAACCAAGGGAAAAACCTAGAGATCTTACAACAAACAAACGATATCACTTGGACATTCATTAGCCCTTCTGCTCTATTTGCATTAGGAAAACGTACTGACTCTTACAAAGCAGGTAAAGATCACCTTCTTGTTAACGAAAAAGGCGACAGCTATGTAAGTTACGAAGACTTCGCTGTAGCTGCACTTGATGAAATCGAAAATCCAAAACACGCGAACGAACGCTTCACAGTTGTATCAGAAGCTGAATAATAATAGAAAAAAGCGCTGGCAAACGCCAGCGCTTTTTTATCGTTTATAAGGTTTATTCGGTTTCTGCGGAACTTCAGCCTTTTTCCAGCTTACCGCTAAATCCGGGCTTATTTTCTCTTCACTGCGCTCTAATAAAACTACCGCATCTTGAATTTTCGGTGTTCCCTTATGCGCGATACCTTGTAATCTTGTTAAAGTTCCCGATACTTTAAAGCTAAATTCACCAGATGCTGTCTCTTTCGGAATTAAAATACGGAACTTTTCCCCCACATTAAACTGTGTTTTTGTTTCGCCCTTTTCATTCACAAATTTAACTCCTGCAGGCGCACCAGTTGCTTGCACTTGGTACGTTCCACTTTTCGCATTTGTTTGCACCGTATATAAATCTGTTTCGAAGAACTCATCTTTTAATACCGCTTCTTGCTTTTCTGACGGCGTAACACTCATCGTAATTTCTTGTACTTCTTCACTGCTCTTTGCTTTCGCAACAATATCTTTCATTACTTTTTCTACATTTTTATTACGAAAATCTAAATCATTAATATCCACTTGTCCCAGCGCATTCCATACAGCGAGCTGTGTCGCATAATGCGCCTCTCTCCAATCGGAGACACCTAATTCCTGTGGACTCTTTTGCGGATATCCATTTAATAACACGCGATATACACCAATATCCACTTTCCCCATTTCGGGTAAATCTTGACCGCTTGGTGATTTCAAATCTACATTCAAGCAAAAGGCGATTTTTCCATCTGCTGTTTTGATAAGTTCTGTTCGGATTGGTTTCTTTTTTGACTTACTATAACTCCAATCCATTTCGTACTTTGTGTGATCCATTACTTCCGCGAATGCTTTTTGGAGTGGGAATAATAAATTCGCAAATACAAATAAAACACTCAAAAAAGCAACCAATAACTTATACGATTGTTTAATATTCATGTTCACAACCCCTTATAAAATAACAAATTTACTACTGTATAGTATCTAGTTAAAAAGTCTTTTTATACATTACTTTTCCCTTCTTAAGACGCTATAAAAAAACACGCGCAGAGATCATTCTACGCGTGTTTCTATCATCATTTAGTTTTCTTGCAATAATAATTTCGAACGCACTAACGCTCCTCTTACCTGAATCCCAACCCATGCAGCTAATGCAGCTTTTATTACACCTACAATAAGGAAGGGCACAAAACCACCCATGAAAGCAGCTTGCCATCCTAGCGATGCCACATACTTTAAGAATACAGTCCCAATCGTTAATGTCACAAACATTCCTAAAACATTTGCCATTAACGAATTCCAAAATGTAAGCTTTGTCTTCTCAGTTAACAAACCAATTAAAAAAGCAGTTGGAATGAAGGCTAATAGGAAGYCGCCTGTAGGACCAAATAAAACGGATAAACCGCCACTAAACCCAGCATAAACAGGAATTCCAGTTGCACCAATTAAAACATATAACAGTACAGATAAAGTGCCATAGCGTGAACCTAAAATTGTAGCAGTAAGACCAATCGCTAATGTTTGTCCTGTTATCGGAACGAGCGGCAGAGGAATTGTAACTTGGGCCAAAATACCAATAATAGCAGCAAATAGTGCAGTAACAATTAACATGCGGAAATGATTTGTACGATGATTGTTCATATGTGCCTCCCTAGGAAAATTTCATATTATAAATTTAAGATATCCTATTTCATATACAGAGTAAATGTTTTGTTTGAATTTTTAGTTTTCTGCAATTAAAAAGAAGAGCACAAATTTTTTGTGCCCTTCTCCTCTGTTCATTTTAGAAATCAAAGTTATCCGGATCTGGACCAACGCGATGATTCTGATTTAACGCATCAATTTGTTCCATATCTTCTTTTGTTAATTCAAAATTAAATATGTCCGCATTTTGAATAATACGGTGCTCTTTTGTTGATTTTGGAATCGTTACAACTTCATTTTGTAAATCCCAGCGCAAGATAATTTGCGCAGTTGTTTTTCCATATTTATCTGCAATCTCTTGTAACGCAGGATTATCTAGTAACTGCCCTTGCATAAGAGGTGACCAAGCCTCCATTTGAATACCTTGTTCACGACAGAAGTCCCGCAATTCTTTTTGCGTTAAACGCGGATGATATTCTACTTGGTTAATCATCGGTTTCACTTCTGCCCCTTCCATTACATCTTTCAAATGATGGATTTGGAAGTTACTCACGCCAATTGCACGTACGCGTCCTTCTTTATATAACTTTTCTAATGCTCTCCACGTATCTTTATATTTTCCTTCTACAGGCCAATGAACAAGGTATAAATCTAAATAATCAAGCTCTAGTTTTTTTAGACTTTCTTCATATGCAGCTAACGTTTCTTCATATCCTTGATCTCTATTCCATACTTTTGAAGTAATAAATAAGTCTTCTCTTGAGACGCCTGCCTCTTTTATCCCTTCACGGATTCCTTCTCCTACCGCTTTTTCATTTGCATAAATCGACGCTGTATCAATGCTACGATATCCTTGTTTAATCGCTGTTTTCACTGCATTAACAAGTTCAGGTCCTTCTTCTACTTTAAATACACCTAAACCAAACCCAGGCATTTCCACGCCGTTATGCAACGCTACACGATCTTGTAAATTCTTAATCATATTCTTTTTCTCTCCTTCATCTTTTTATTTGTATAATATGGTTCACTTATGAATACTAACTTTTTGCCTGATCTCGTTTTTCTAATCCCATACCCCATGCCGTTAATATGACTGCACCAACTACCATAATTGCGCCGACCCACGCTGTATGAATTAACCCTAATGAATTCGTTACAATGCCACCAAGGTAAGCCCCAAGAGCAATCCCTGCATTAAAGGAGGCAATGTTAATTGCAGAAGCAACATCTACAGCGCTCGGAACAAAGCGTTCAGCTAATATCACAACATACACTTGTAATCCTGGAACATTCATAAACGCGAATAATCCCATTAAAATAATCGTAATAAGCCCCGCCACTTTAAACGGCGCCGTAAATGTGAGTACGAATAGCACAATCGCTTGAATGAAAAACATATAGAATAATGCACGAATTGGATTATGGTTCGATAGTTTTCCACCAATCATATTCCCAATCGCAATTGCAATCCCATATACTAACAAAATGATTGTAACTGTACTTGCTTTAAACCCTGTCACCTCTTGTAATAATGAAGACAAGTACGTAAATGTTACAAATGTTCCGCCGTACCCTAATGCGGTAATTACGAAAACAAGTAATAGTCTTCCGTTTGTTATTAATTTAAATTGATCGCGAAATGATACAGACGTACCTTTTTTTAAACTAGATGGAATTAACAAACTGTTTGCGATAAGGGCAACGATTCCAATTGCTACGATAACCATAAACGAAGCTCTCCAGCCAAATTGTTGACCTATAAATGTTCCAATTGGTACACCTGTGATAGTTGCGACTGTTAAGCCTGTGAACATAAAAGCAATTGCACTAGCACGTTTATCTTCTGGTACAAGAGCTGCAGCGATTGTTGAACCTATCGACATAAATACTCCATGCGCAAATGCAGATACAACTCTCGCAACAAGCAGTACACCAAAGCCTGTTGCCACTCCTGCAATACCATTACCAATAATGAAAACAATCATAATCCACATTAATAATGTTTTCCGTGACATACTAGCTGTCAACGACGTTAATACAGGAGCGCCAAATGCTACTCCTAGCGCATATAAAGACACGGTTAAACCTGCTGTTGTAACTGAAACATGTAAATCGTTCGAAATAGATGGCAATAAACCGACGCTAATAAATTCAGTTGTACCAATGCCAAACGCACTAATCGCTAATGCTAATAAAGCAAACACACTTCTTCTATTTGTTTGAACATCTGAAGACGGTACTGTATATGAACTCAATCGAATTCCTCCTTAATATGAGAAATCCAATCATAATAGTATGATAAAAAGGCCCTTTTATCTGCTAATAAACACAGTTTTACTGCTCACAACTGCTATTATGAATGGTTTCATTCTTTTTCGAAAGAACGCACTTTAAAGTACTATAGATACCAAAAGGTAACATAGTTACTTTTTGGTACCGTATTACTCATCTGCCTCTTACGTATGCTATTATGAAACATGTTTAATATGAAAAACAGTACGTACTTTAAAGTACTATAGGCACTAAAAAGTAACATAAGGAAAAATTTCCATATGTGAGTATAAAAATTTTTTAACGGAGGTTGTAATTATGAAGAAATATAATATTCCTGTAGAAGCAACCTTAGAAGTAATCGGCGGAAAATGGAAGGTCGTTATTCTTTGTCACTTAACAAAAGGAACAAAACGAACAAGTGAATTAAAGCGTTTAATGCCTGGCATTACGCAAAAGATGCTCACACAACAATTACGTGAATTAGAAGAAGATGGAGTTATTCAAAGGAAGGTTTATAATCAAGTCCCACCAAAAGTTGAGTACTCTCTTACTGACTATGGTTGGTCTTTAGAAGCAATTCTTGATTCTCTTTGCACTTGGGGTGAATGTCACCTAGAAAAGAATGGGGATTCGTCCATGCTTATCCCGCAAACAAATCAATCTTAATCAGAAAAAAAGGAAAAAATGAACATTCATTTGCTCATTTTTTCCTTTTCCTCTCTATAATTCAGTACATTTTAGGTAACAGTAAAATAAAATATATGCTTTTTTCCCTTGCTAATACTAAGTTATGGACTCAAAGTCAAATAATTAGGGATCATTTTTATGTTAACCTGGGTGTATATAGTATATAATAAAGGATATATATTATATACACTTTCCGATAAAGGAACTTTCCATTATAGGGACAAGCCATGTATCGGACAAGTTCATAAATAATAGGTAAGAAATTATGGTTTTAGATTTATGATTGCCTTCTACTTGTAATCATAAATTTAAAGGCATTTTATTGCGTTTTGTGAAGCTTTGCATAAAGTTTCGCAAATTTTTGCTAGCGCTTACCTGTAATAGGAATGTTTTATTTCTAAAAAAATAAGAGTATTGCTATCGTAAAGGAGAATTGGAGATGCCAGAAACTATCACTCAAACAAAGCCTGAACAAGAATCTTTACAAATTTCTGCTAGCCAAGGACAACTTGATGTACTTGATCAGTTGTTAAAACCTGAGGTACAAGAGTCATTAACTACACTAGTAGAACAGCTTCCAAAATTAACTGAGCTTGTTAACATTTTAACTAAGTCTTATGACTTCGCTCAAACTGTTGCTACTGACGAAGTATTAAAAAGCGACACTGTTGGCGCAATCCAAGAGATTGTAGAACCTGTAAAAGATACAGTGAAAAGCATGGCAGCAACTGCTATCGAAGCAAAAGATCGTGCTGAAGAAAGCTCTGAAGTTATCGGTCTTTTCGGTCTGTTAAAATTACTAAAAGATCCACAAGCACAAAAAATGTTCCGTTTTATCAATGCTTATCTTCAAATTAGTGCAGAACGCAATAATAAATAATTTATCTTATAACAACAATTAGTAAAGACGGGAGATATCATACTATGTCAAAACAAATTGTCATCTTAGGCGCTGGTTATGGCGGWCTTCTTGCYGCTTTAAAYGTACGTAAATATTACAGCAAATCAGAAGCACAAGTTACAGTRATYAACCAATACCCAACACACCAAATCATTACAGAATTACACCGCCTAGCAGCAGGTAACGTTTCTGAACAAGCAGTTGCAATGCCACTTGAAAAACTTTTCAAAGGCAAAGACATCGATCTTAAAATTGCAACAGTTGAGTCATTCTCAGTTGATAGCAAAGAAATTAAACTAGCTGGTGGCACTACTTTATCTTACGATGCACTTGTAGTTGCTTTAGGAAGTAAAACTGCTTACTTCGGCATTCCAGGACTAGAAGAAAACAGCATGGTATTAAAATCTGCTGCTGATGCAAACAAAATCTACAAACACGTTGAAGACCGTATTCGCGAATACGCTAAAACGAAAAACGAAGCTGATGCTACAATCTTAATCGGTGGTGGCGGATTAACTGGCGTTGAGCTAGTTGGTGAGCTTGCTGACATTATGCCTAAACTTGCAAAAAGCCACGGCGTAAACCCTAAAGAAGTAAAATTACTTCTTGTTGAAGCAGGTCCAAAAATCCTTCCAGTATTACCTGACCATTTAATTGAACGTGCAACTACTAGCTTAGAAGCACGCGGTGTTACATTCTTAACAGGTCTTCCTGTAACAAACGTTGCTGGCAATGAAATCGACTTAAAAGACGGTCAAAAAATCGTTGCAAACACATTCGTTTGGACAGGTGGCGTACAAGGTAACCCATTAATCGGTGAATCAGGTCTTGAAGTAAACCGTGGCCGTGCAACTGTTGATGCATACCTACAATCTACTTCTCACAAAGACGTATTCGTTGCTGGAGACAGCGCTGTTGTCTTCGGTCCAGAAGGTCGCCCATACCCACCAACTGCACAAATCGCTTGGCAAATGGGTGAGTTAATTGGATACAACTTATACGCAGCACTAGAAGGCAAAGCATTCGAAGAGTTTGCACCAGTAAACTCTGGAACACTTGCAAGTCTAGGTCGTAAAGATGCTGTTGCTACAATCGGAGCAAGCTCAACTCCACTTAAAGGCTTACCAGCATCATTAATGAAAGAAGCAAGTAACGTTCGTTACTTATCACACATTAAAGGATTATTCAGCTTAGCTTACTAATCCGTTTACTAGCCCGAATCATGATTCGGGCTTTTTTATTTTTAAAAGCTTTCTTTTTAGATGGGAGAGAGCATCCAGCCATGCATAGGAGCGGTCAGGGCCTTTTTCTGCCCCATGCCAATTTTAAAACAAAGAGAGATGATGAGTGCAAGGCTCCTTTTGTTCTTTGTGGCAGCGATTTATATATTATTTTTATTCGACAAAAAGGCTCGACAAACCTCTATAATAGTCTTAATATACTGATTTTTTTGTGGCGAAATTGTGTATAGTAAAAAAGTAGAAATGAGGATATCTCCTCACTTCTACTCTATAACAAACTTTCTTCTCCTAATTTCACCAAGCTGTAATTCTTTTTACCTTTACGGATAATAACAAATCTTCCATCGAATGAATTTTCTGCTGTAACATTTGTATTCACATCCGTCACTTTTTCACCGTTCATAGAAATAGCTCCATTATTAATATCTTCTCTGGCTTGACGTCTAGAAGGTTCAATTCTTAAATCAACTAACCACTCAACGATATTTTTTGTTTCTTTTGAAGCATGGAAAGTCGGCATATCTTTAAATCCTTGTTCAATTTCATCCGCAGTTAATGATTGAATATCCCCACTAAATAATGCTGCTGTAATTTTTAGTGCTTGGGACAGTGCATGCTCACCATGAACAAATTTCGTCATTTCTTCTGCTAGCACTTTTTGCGCTTCACGCTTATGTGGCTCTGTTTGCACTTTAACTACTAATTCATCAATTCTCTCTTTCGTTAAGAACGTAAAGTATTTCAAGTATTTAACCACATCACGGTCATCTGTATTCACCCAGAACTGGTAGAATTCAAATGGCGTTGTTTTTTCAGGATCTAACCAAACTGCTCCGCCTGCTGACTTACCGAATTTCGTACCGTCTGACTTTAATAACAATGGAATTGTTAACCCAAATACTTTTGCTTCATGCCCTTCTAATTTACGAATTAAATCTAAACCACTCGTAATATTTCCCCACTGGTCGCTACCACCGATCTGTAATTGGACACCTTCTTCTTTGTATAAGTGATGGAAATCCATCGCTTGTAATATTTGATATGTGAATTCTGTAAATGAAATCCCCGTATCTAGACGGCTTGCTACAATATCTTTCGCTAACATACTATTTATACTAAAGTTTTTACCGTAGTCTCGTAAAAACTCGATAATATTGATTTGATGCGTCCAGTCATAGTTATTTACCATTTTCACTTCACTATTACCGCCAAAGTCAAATAGCTTTTTCATTTGTGCTGTTAAAGCATCCACATTATGTTGCACTTGTGCTAATGTTTGTAACTGACGCTCTGTTTGTCGTCCACTTGGATCGCCAATTGTTCCTGTTGCTCCTCCAATTAAAATAACMGGATGATGKCCAGCTAATTGRAATCKYTTCATCATCATAAACGGAATYAAATGTCCRATATGCATACTRTCACCAGTTGGATCTACACCACAGTACAAGGAAATCCTTTTCTCTTCTATTAATTCACGTAATCCGTCTGCATCAGTTTGTTGATTAACGGCATCGCGCCATTCTAATTCATCAATAATGTTCATGTCTTCCCATCCCCTTTACTATTTAAAATTCCAATTAAAAAACAAAAAGCCCCTATGTCTACATTAGACATAGGGACGATTATGAACCGTGTTACCACCCAGATTGCACAAATAGTATCATACTACTATTCATGCCACTCTTAGCAATAATATCGATTGCTACTCCGCTTAGCATTACCTAAGATACTCCAGAGTGTAATTCACAAGTTTGTTTGTGCTAGGTTCCATCAACCCCTAGCTTTCTCGACAACAGTGACAAACTGCTACTAGGCTCTTTCAACGTATTGAATATGTTAAATTATAGCCATTATAGTGAATGAAAAGCATATTGTCAATTATACCCAAAAACTTTTTTAGAAATTATTTAATTTAAATCTTCTCCAATAATCCTTACTTCTCTTTCTAACGTAACACCACATTTCTCTTTAACTGTCTTTTGAACGAAATGAATTAAATCGATATAATCTTGCGCCGTTCCATTATCAACGTTTACCATGAATCCAGCATGTTTTGTTGAAACTTCCACACCGCCAATTCGCGTTCCTTGTAGCTCAGAGTCTTGAATAAGCTTACCAGCAAAGTTATTAGGCGGACGCTTGAAAACACTACCGCATGAAGGATATTCTAATGGCTGTTTCGATTCTCTTTTATACGTTAAATCATCCATTTTTTCTTTAATCTCTTCATATACACCATTCTCAAGTTCAAATGTAGCTTCAAGTATGATGTAATGATTATTGGCAAATGTACTTTTACGATATCCAAAATCAAAGTCGTCTTTTGAAAGAGTAATTAGCTCTCCCTCTTTTGTCATGACAACCGCTTTTGTTAATACATATGCTACCTCACCACCGTATGCACCTGCATTMATATATAAAGCCCCTCCAACAGACCCTGGTATACCACAAGCAAATTCAAGACCTGTTAAAGAATGCTTTAATGCTATTCTTGATATATCAATAATCGCTGCACCACTTTGTGCTACAATTGTCTGCTCGTTCACAGTAACATCCGTAATATGAGTCAAACTTAATGTAATCCCACGAATACCACCGTCTTTTATAATGACATTCGAGCCGTTTCCTAAAAACGTAATTGGAATGTTGTGTTTATTTGCATACTGTACAACTTGTTGAATTTCAGTATAGGTAGTAGGCTGTACAAACACATCTGCTTTTCCCCCTACTTTTATATGCGTATGATTCTTTAACATCTCATCTTGTTTTACATGTTCTTCTGGTAATACTGTACGTAAATATTTATATACTTCCTGCATATTCATTCTATGATTCCTCTATTTCTATTAATAATTAATGGCCTATCCTCTCGATATATAAATACAAATTGAAAAACCGACATAAAATCTTTCTTTTTAGGTGAGAGAGGGCGTCTAGCCATGCATAGAAGCGGTCAGCCCCTCTTCCTGCCCCCTGCAAAGTTAAAACAAAAGGAGAAAATGAGTACAGGTCACCTTTTGTTCTTCATAGCAGCGATTTATATGGTGGAAAATCAAAATGGATATATAGTTTCGGCATTTTTAAAACCATTTCTCTTATTTTCTTCCATTCCGCTTACAAGTTCATTCACTACACTACATGTAATGCCATGCTGAAAATAAGTAGATAATCGGCCATCACATAGATTACCTAAATAGTTTTGTAAGATAACTTCCGTCTCTATCTTATCAAAAAATCGAGAAGAAAACTTTACCTTCAAAAATTTTCCGATATAACCAAGTTTAAGATAGAAAAATTTAAAATCTAATCTCTTCCTTTACAAAACTCTATTATATCGCATGTCAATGTGAAAAAATATGTTTAAAGATGGAACTTTTCAAACTGATAAAAATGTCTATATTTTGTCACATCAAAAATAGACATTACAAAACTGTAAGGCTTTTGTAATATAAAAGGATGCCTCCTTATATGTTAAGGGCATCCTTTTTTCGATTACTTTAATTGAATTTGAACTGGTGGTAATGGCTTTTCAGGATGATATGGTGACATTGCTACTTCTAGCACATAATTTTTTAGACTAAAATTCTTTACACCATATTCCCCATCCAACTTAAATGTCGCTTGGAATTGTAGCTTTTCCTTATTCAATACCTTTACATCGCTTCCTTTTATAACATGACCAATTGGTGCAAATTCCTTATCTACATATGAAGAATCAATTAAATTCATAACTTCTCCACAATTGACCAATTCATCCATAGACTTATGTTTTGTATCGGCATTTTGAAGTGTATATTGCACAATTAATCGCTGTTTTTTATGCTGAATTTTATTCACGACAATCTTCAAATCGCTACGAGTACTTTGTATTTCAAATGGCGTCTTTTGATTTAAAGCCTGAATAGACGGCTTTTCAGATAATCTCACATTCGGATGTAGCGTAATAAATTCCGCTCCCTCTGGAATTTTCCCGAAAATAGATCGTTCATTAGATTCTATCTGATTTCCAAATTTTTCTCTTCCAAATTCAATACCTGACGTGTTAAAATCAATTTCATTTCCTTTATCGTCAGTTACTTTTCCAATTCTCGCTAAATCATTTTCTCCAGCAGGTGGATATATTGCTTTATAGTCGATAGCAACGGATTCTTTTCCGAGCGTAATCTTTTCAAAGTTAAATGTATGTTCTTTATCTTCACTACTTACGGATTGCTGAGGGTTAATGATTTTATTTTCTAATTGCTGTACAGGGATATCAAATTTCCAAAACCCTTTTGTGTCCCCGATAGATGTAATCGTAATGGGTAACGTTGTATTTTGGGGAAGCTCTTTTTCTGGATAATCAATGTGAATATTCCCAAACCAACCGTCTTTTGTTATTTTGCCATCAAATGAAGCTGCCCTCCCCCACTTTTGGCTTCCATCAACAAGTTTAAAATCATAGTAAAAGCCTCTAGCAGAATTATGCCTGATCTCTACTTGATCTGGATTATCTACTTTAAACGTAACGCCAATTCTACCACCATCATAATAAACACTATTCATTGTTACGCTAATCCCATTGCTCACCGCCTGCTGATTTAACTCTGTTACAAGCTTACTTGCCGACAGATTTTGACCAATTGTATCATGAAAATGCGAATAAATTTTCCCGATAATCGGAACTTCCGCCAAGACACGGCTCATTTGTGGAAACACAAATCCAGAGCCTAGTACACCTATACAGATTGAAGCGGCAGTTAACAAAGCAATTTTTCTCCTCTTATATATCTTTTTAACTGGTTTTTCCGCCTTCGCCCTAGCAATCCCTTTTTGTATAGTCAGATTCAATTCTTGTTTCGGAACATCGACTTTATTTATTTCATCATTAAACCACTGCTTATCCAATTCTCATCACTCCCCCCTAATAATTTTTTTAGAGATTTTCTTGCCCGGTGTAAATACGTCTTTACTGTTCCCTCTGGTATATTCATTTGCCAAGCAATTTGATTAATTGGAAGATCATAATAATAATATAAGATGATTACTGTTTGGTAATTTTCATCCAACCTTTGAATTGCTTCCTGCAAATCGATATTTTGTTCAATTTGATGTAATTTGTTTGGCATCCCGCCGTATGTATCCGCTTCTCTTCCATCCTCTATCTTCGTCACTTTTTTCTTTTCACCTAGTAACTGATAAGCATTATGTATAAGAATACGTGTCAACCATGTCAAAAAATAGTTTGGTTTCTTTAATTGATCTATGGATAAGTACGCTTTATATACTGTTTCCTGTACAATGTCCAGTGCATCTTCTTTATTTTGTACATACAGATAAGCAGTGCGGTACAACTGATCTTGGTATAGGCTAATAAGCTGTTCAAAAGCTGCATCGTCACCTTTTCTTGCCTTTTTGACTAATTTTATTTCATCCATCGTATCCCCTCCTTTCACTTTATTAGATAGATGAAAGTACAGTTTGGTTTCAAATATTTATTTTTATTCCATACAAAAGAGCACATCCAATCGAATGTGCTCTTTTTACACTTAATTATTTATCGTTTTCTTCTTTTTCCCTATCAAACCATAATAATTCATCATCATCAACATCACCATTATAGTTGATCAGAATTTCTTCTCCTGCTTTTATATCCTTGTAAGCAAAGAATTTAAACGTGTGATTCTCAAAAACGATCTCATACGTCGCATTCGGCGTATAAGAATGATTAAATAACATACCGTAACCTAAAAGAATTGCCGTATGATTCACTCCATACTCAAATGCGTAGTCAGCAAGTAATGTTTTCTCTATAAACTCATGCTGTTCATTCGGATAAGAGATAACGGGTGCTTCGTGTAGAAGTTCGCCCTTTTTTATATCACGCTTTGCGAATACTCCTCTATTAAATTCTCCATCGCTAAGTGCGGAAGTCTTGATTTCAATCATATTCGTCACCTATAATTTCTTTCTCTGAAGTATTTTATCTTCTTAAGCTTGGCAGATAATGAGGAGAAAAGCAATTGGTTTTATTTTTCCTTTTTATATAAGTGGGAGCTTATATTTCATTACTCTAAAGATCATATATGATAACATAAAATTAACGGAATAATCAGAACCAAACCCTTGCAAATAAGGAGGTAATAAAATGATTCATATGCAGTCTAAAGCAGAAGAATTAAAAGAGAAGTTACACATTATATTAACTGACACGTATCCAGACCTAGCAGTAAAACATTTAGACATCATAGGAAATGGTGTACAAAATATTGTTTTTCGGGGCGATTCTGAAAAAGGCCCCTTAGCTTTCCATGTGCCTTGGGAGCGCGAGGTTAACAACCTAAATGACGGGTTGTTTAGTAGCCTAATTTCCTTACAAAAAGAGGCTGCACTTTCTAATTTTTTCTTTTCTAAAGGCCTTTCGGTACCAGCAGTTCATGAATTACATCTTTCTACAGAACTAGATTTCTTGATTTCAGATTATGTGGCGACTGATTCTGTCCCTATTTCCGCCTATAAAATCGGAGAAATCGCTCACCAGCTTCACAATATATCGATTGAGGATTTAACTTATCAAAATGAAAATGAAGAACCTTGCAGTAAGCTACTCGCCAAACGCCTTGTAACAAGAATGGAAGCATTCAATCAAATTGCGAATTGTAACATTCAATTACCCAAGGAAACAGAAATTGAACAAATATTAAAAGAAGGAGATTCTTTAAAAAGATTGCTACATATGGACATTCGACCTGTGAACCTCATTGGTTACAAAGGAGAAGTAAAAGCAATCGTTGACTGGGATAATGCATTGATTGGTCATCCACTATTAGACCTAATGAGAATATTAGAAACGAATGAGATCAATTGGGAAGAATTTAAAGAAGGATATGGAAATAAGGTCATTTTCGACTCTCTTCCCCCTATTGTGCGCTCGTTTTATCAGTTGGATACAGCGGTAATGCTAGCTAATCTTTTCATTGATCGACTGAAAATAGCTGAGAAAGAACTACATTATAAAGAGCGTGTAAAAACAATAAGTAGCGAAATAAGAAAAGCTTTATAAAGAGAAGATATACTTATACAATTCTACATCTTGCCTTACAACAAACTAAAAGACCTCCCTTAGGAAATTATAAACATAAAAAATGTTGGCGGAAGGTCACTCACTATTCCGCCAACATTTTTTCATTTATCTCATACTATGTCATGCAATAAAAAATCTCACTTCTAAGATCCTTCCGTACCATAGTCCTGGATCGTTAACTTTACGCTATATTTGATTGGAGCCTTACTAAATGTTTTATCCCAATCTTTTTCGACCTTTTTCCATACTTTTGGATACTCAATTTTTAATCTGTTACCGAAGCCAGCGACATCGACCTGATATTCCTTTTGAATCTTTTTTAATGTATGCTTCACCAATCGATTCACTTCTTGTTTCGTGGACTTTTCTACACTTTTTAGAAAATTATTTTCAAAAGGTTCCCCTGAAGCGACCCAGTTTTCAGACAGCCGTCCCTCTGATTGGATGTTCACATCAAAAGAGATGTTATTTCCTTTAACGTGGGGTTGGATTTTACTTTTCATAGATTTCACTTCATACAGGATGGGTTTTCCTGTCTTTTCATCAAAGCTTTTCACCAGACCGCTTTTCCCTTTCCCAGTTATCCATGTTAAGCCTTCTAACTCATTTTCATTCAAAAAACCGCGCAGCTTTTTTGTCTTTCCTTTGATTACGGCAGCTCCCGCAAATTTCACTTCTCCATTTTCCGAAATCACATTTGGCAAAAGAAAACTAGCCCCTGATTGTATCTTTCCTGGTAATTTAGCAAGCGGCACGGGAGGTAAAATCCGTGATGATCTATATTGATTATCCCCAATTCCAAGCAAAAGGAACGCTGGAATTTCTCCTGCTTCCCTCGATTTCAATGTCTCACTAGCTCGTCCCTTACTAATTAACACGAGGCAACTTGGTCTCATCTCATTATCACGGATATAAATATCCAGTAACTGCTTCAAACTATACATTCGTGCAAGGCTTTCACTAACAACAATGACTTTCGTGTGATGGAAGATTATAGGACGCTGCCTTCTTAATGCGACTTCACGAATCGATTGGTGAAGAGAATCTCCTGTTTCAGAAACATTCATGTAGGCTTTTTGTTGTCCCCCTCCGCCCTTTCCTTTACCTGATAATTCTGGTTTAACAAACTGATAGGTCGATGTTATAAGATTCCTTTTTCGATAACCTCCTCCATGTTCTTCTATCTCTTTCTCAACTTTCGTCTCCTTCCCTTTATCAAATGCCAGCCCTACCGCGAACCCCTGCTCTTCAATTTCATGACTGCTCCAACACCCTGTAAGAGCCAGAAGTAAAAGAACTGATGATAAAGCTAAAAGAAGTCGTACATTATTCACACTTCGGTTCATTCTTTCTCTTCCTCCATCTCGAAATTACAAGGAGAAGCAGTGGTAGGATACCAAATAATATCATCGCCGCATTACCAATCACATCCCCAAATTTAAATAGATCATTAATGTTTTTCGGAATTTGAGCAACGATATAAATAACCGGGAGTAACCCATACAAAAATGAATGAATATTTTTATTAAAGAGCTGTGCCAGTCCCAAAGCAGCAGCATAGTAGCAGATTGTGTAAGTTGCAAAGATTTGCATAATCCATACCACAAGTAACAAAGACTCAAACCGTTCAAATATCAAACCGGGGAGTTCAAAACTTCGCATAAGATCGATCGTAGGCCATGTTCTCAATAACACTCCATCGACAGAAAACGTTCCTATAACCATCACAACTGTAATGACATAAAAAATTAAGGGAATAGCAGTTCCGATTAGAACGACTTTTACAGCTTGGCGTGGTTGTTTCATAAATGCCAAAAGGAGCAACATGATTTCGGCACCTGAATATGCAAGCGTTGTTGTTTTTAAGCCTTTTAGTGCTGGGATAATCCCTAACCCTAATACAGGACGAAGATTGTCTATCTCAAATATTCCAATGCTCATAAAGGAAGTAAGCAAGAAAATAAAGACTGTAATTGGAAATATAATTTCAAATAAACGTGCTATCGAGTTTATTCCGCCTAGGTTTAAATAGAGACTCACCCACATAAATGGCATGATAATAGCCCACCCAGGTGTTCCTTCCAGTAAAAAGAAACTTGTTATTCCTTCCAGCGTTTTGACTTCAAATGAAGAAAGCATAAAAAAGTAACCTATAATAAATAGACTAAGTATCGCTCCTACCCATTTCCCTACAATTTCTTGATTATATTGATAAAATGTTTTTCCAGGGAATTGTTGACTTAATTTGACGATGATTATCCCTGCAACCATCGCAATTAATCCGCCTAAAATAACGGTTATCCAAACATCTGGTGTGTTTACTTTCTCAGCAGCTGTTCTGGGCAAGGTGAGAATTCCTATTGCGAGTATATAATTGATAAGAATGACAGCCGCTTGCGAAGTCGGAATTCGATCTTTAGAGTTGGTAATCATCCCTCTTCACTTCCTTTTCGTATCGAATCTTTCATATTCATCATTTTTGGGCGCCGTTTCATCATCTGAAGTGGCATGCGGATCACGAAATCTTTCCAATCACTTACATGATAAACAACAGCTGGACTGGCATAGGGTACGCCGAAACTCTTCAATCTCGCTATATGACTGCATAGAACGAGAAAAAACAGAATGACTCCGTATAGTCCAAATATGGCAGCGCAAAACATGGCTACAAAGCGAAGGATCCGTAGTGGAATTGCCGCACTATAATGAGCGAGCGCAAAGGAAGAAATAGCAGTGGCCGCTACTACAATTACCATAATTGGACTAATAATTCCCGCTTCTACGGCAGCCTGTCCAATGATTAATCCACCGACAATTCCCATCGCTGAACCAATCGGCTTAGGCAGGCGTAGCCCTGCTTCCCGCAAAATTTCGATGGCTATTTCCATAAATAATGCTTCTATAATTGCAGGAAACGGAACTCCTTCCCGTCCCCCAAGAATTGAAATAGCCAACTTGGTCGGAATTAATCCAGGATGAAATGAGATAAAGGAAATGTACAAAGCAGGTGCAAAAAGAGAAATAATAGCTGCTCCAAAACGCAATAAACGGATAAACGTGCCTGGAATCCAACGTTCATAATAATCTTCGGGCGATTGCATCAGCATGCTAAATGTAACTGGAACAATCAGGGCAAAAGGTGTTCCATCTAATAAAATCGCAACACGCCCTTCCATCAACGCTGCGATGACGCGATCAGGGCGCTCCGTACTCTGTGCTTGTGGAAACGGGCTGAGGTAATTATCTTCGATAAGCTGCTCCACATATCCTGATTCTGGCACATTATCAATATTGATTTTCTGAATTCTTTTCTTAACCTCTTCTACCAATTCCGAATTAGCAATCTCTTTCATATAGGCAATAACCAACTCTTTTTTTGCCCGCTCTCCTACATAAAATTTTGTTAATGACAATCCCTCGTTTTCGCCATGTAGCCGTAAAAGAGCAGTATTATCAGACAAAACTTCTGTGAAACCTACCCGTGGACCTCTAACTGACACCTCTGATATCGGCTCTTCAACATTGCGTG
Organism: Bacillus sp. 05T22; assembly: GCF_056396765.1. Classification (NCBI taxonomy): domain Bacteria; kingdom Bacillati; phylum Bacillota; class Bacilli; order Caryophanales; family Bacillaceae; genus Bacillus; species Bacillus sp. 05T22. The sequence continues at coordinate 97,821 of NZ_JBFTMC010000002.1, read as the reverse complement.
TTTTTCCTTTTTTTGTACCAAGAATTAATACACCTGCTAATCCATCAACTAAAAGTGCCGTTGAACCTATCAACACTTTTGCCATCAACTCTTTTATAGAATAGACTTCTTCTACCTCACTAATAGAAAGAACGCGATTCTTAATAAACTCTTTTGAAATGGTACCTTCCACATAAGATGGTGCACTCTTATATTCTTCATAAAAATTAGACATCAATGACTTCAAAATATGCATATTAATGAGATCCTTATCCGACAGTCCCTCCACAAAAACAAGCGCCGCTCGAATATTTGTCCCCCCTATGTTAAACTCTCGAAAGTGGGCATCCGAGTTATAACTAACTTCTTTTTTTACAAGCTCTAGATCCAAGGTAAAATCGCCTGTAAAATAATCTGTTACGTTTTGAAAAGGCTTATCCTGATATGTATCGGTTTGTTGCCCCATCTTTGATTCCTTCTCTTTCATCCTCATCACTCTTTCTCTAATGTACGGATCCAACTAAAAACTCTTGAGGTCACATAAGGAACGACAAATACTATAAAAGTTTGCACAAACACTTTCCAATCTGGAAGATAAGAAACAAGCGTTTTCCACATTTTAATCACCCAATATCCGCAGTTGACACTGCGATTTCTCGCCCTAATTGGAATTTCTTAAGCATTATTATGTCTGATGTACGGAAATTTAATCCATTCAAAGCTTTATCATTACTTTCTTTTTGATATTAGCCTTCTACTATCAAAAACTTATAATTGGATATATGATTAGACAAAAAAGCCCATCTTTTTATAAAGATTGAGCCTTCTTTGTTTATTACTAACGATGAAGCATACCCTTGGACAATCAAAAAAGAAGCATAACCCTAAGTTATGCTTCCTTTTATATATTTAAAACAGTACATCAAATAAATATTTATTTTTCATCATACATTAAAACTTATGATTTCATTTCTAAATATTGATGCTGGAAAATACACATTCTGATTGCATTATGGTAGTTACCATCAACAAAAAATTCATCTTGTAACTCGCCTTCAATCGTAAAGCCGACTTTTTTGTAAATATGCGTAGCTTTTTCATTTTCTTTATCTACCACTAAATAAAGTTTGTGCATATTTAATACTGAAAAGGCGTAATTCATCGCTAAACGGGTTGCGCACGCTGCATAACCATATCCTTGATACTTTGGATCAATGATAATTTGAAATTCTGTTCTTCGATGAATGTAATCAATCTCCACTAATTCAACTAATCCAATCATATTATTATCTTTTTCTACTATAAATCGACGTTCACTTTGATCATGAATGTGCTTATCATATAGATCCTGCAACTCCACAAAAGCTTCATAAGGTTCTTCAAACCAATAAGACATAATATGTGCATTATTGTTAAGTTCATGAACAAATTTCAAATCTTCTCGTTCTAATGGGCGCAGTTTAGGTTCTTGACTCATTTTTTCAATCTCCATTCTTCATTTAATTTCTCAACAGTTTTCATTTCAAAACGCTCCCTTACAACTCTCTACTCACATTCTAATCCTTCAAGTAACTTGAAGGTCAAGGAGGAAGTAAACATACGCTTTGTCTCTTTTCATCACTAGAATTAAAAAAGTAGTGCGAACCAATACCTTGGTCTACACTACTTTTTAGTATGCTTTATGTAATTCATGCAAAAGTAGTTTCATATACGATATAGCTTTTGCATCAAAATCATATTTAATGTTTCTTCAAATCCCTCATATTAGATATATATAAAGCAATCACTAAAATGAGAATAGATCCTGCATATAATAATGTTTCAAATGGCTCTTCATGAGAAACAATAATTAATCGAATTAGGGCTGTAATTCCTATGTAAATAAAATAACGTAATGGAAAATGATAATTCGATTTGAAGTACTTAATAATTAATGCGATAAATTCAAAGTATAAAAAGTAAACAATAATGCTTTCAACTAATTTATAGGACGTATATTTTTTTGCGGAAAATATGTATTGTATAAATGTAATCGTTTCATTAATTAAAAAGATAGATAGAACGATGGATAATATGATTAGAGCTGTATTTAATATCCATTGTAAAACACTCGCAATAAATTCATCGATATTAAATGATCGCATTTTCTAGCACTCCTCTACGTATATGTCATGCTCATATATTATAGCAAAATTATCCTGCTATATAAATTGCAGAAGCGTTAAATCGTAGTTTCTTCCTCGTATAAGCAAGTCTTATCGTACGAATTAATTTTATTTAATATTCAGAAATTAACATTTGATAATCATCACTCCTAAAATAAGTACATAATCCTGTAAAGCATACTTATATGCACATTGAGAAATACCATTGAAATTTAATTCACATACCTTGCATTACAAGTTAATTTTATGTTACCTTTATTACAACACTTGCATTGCAAGGTATCCTCACAATTATATCCCTTGTATCACAAGATATATAAAGTGAAACTTTAATCAGTGGGGGTTTTCTTCATCCCCCACTGATTATTAGTTGAACCAATCGGGATTTTACGGGCAGTTTATCTCCCACCTAACTTCTTTGCTTCCGCCGCATTTTGAGGTGGGAGTATTACTGCCCGTTAATGCGGGATAAAAAGATATACGAACAGGAGGGCTAAAATGGCTGACTCAACGCAAATGCTAAAAGGGATTTTGAATGGTTGTATTTTAGCCATCATTCAAGAAGGTGAAATATACGGTTACGAATTAACAGAGAAATTACATAGCTATGGTTTTCACTCTTTTAGTGAGGGCACGATCTATCCATTACTATTACGTATGCAAAAAGAAGGATTGGTTACGAGCGTATTAAGGGAATCAACTGCTGGCCCTAAGCGGAAGTACTATCAGCTATCAGAATTAGGGGCGAAAGAATTAGCTAACTTTAAAGAGCGCTGGACTGATTTAAAGCTATCTGTTGAAAAAGTGATTAATAAAGGGGGCGAATAGAATGTTATCAACAAAGTCTGAACAATTTTTAATTGAACTCAGAATGTATTTACTGCAACGCGGAAAAAAAGATGAGGATATAAATACAATAGTGGACGAACTAGAAGTTCATTTAACGGAAGTTGAAAAAAGAGGACAGAGTGTAGATCATATTATTGGAAAAAGTCGTAAACAGCATATGAAGAATATTGGGAAAGAACTACCTGTAGACAAGGAAGGATTGCTCGTAATCATTCCTGCAGCGATTTTAGTTATTCTTGCTTATATGTGCTTTGCTCCAGCAGTAAGAGGGCAGTTCAAGATTTCACAAAACATATTGTTATTTGGATCATTACCTTTATTCTTGGCCCTTGTTATATTTGCATTTACGCTATTTAAAGGAATTCCAAAAGTATACCCATCTACTAAAAATTCAGTTCTTCTTTTAGTAGCAGCTCATTTCATTGCGATCGGTGGATGGGTTGGCTTTTATTTTTGGTTAGATGGACGACTTGATACAGATTACTTTGTAGCAACTACTACGCAAAACTATATCATCGCCGGCGTATGTATCCTTATTTTTATTTTGTTCGCACTATATACAAAATCATGGATTACAATTTTAACAGCATTCACGATATGTATCGGTCCACTTTTAGAGCGAGTTATTCCAAATGAAATAAATAAAGACCCCATGTATATTACACTAACGATTATCATTAGTATTGTCATAGGTATTTTGCTAGTAATCTATTTCTACAAGAAAGCGAGAACCACTTCCAATACTTAGGAAGTGGTTTTCTTCCTATTCCACTGATTATTCCCCCTCACCAATCGGGCTTTTACGGATAGTTCATCTCCCACCTAACTTCTTTGCTTTCGCTGGATTGTGAGGTGGGAGTGTTACTGTCCGTTAATGCGAGATAAATTTAAACAAGATACTTTTAAATATTCTACTTTCAATCTAAACATTTACGTTATACTAAAATAATATACAAATATATGAAGGAGAAAGCGGTATGGATATGAAAGAAAACAAAGAAGCTGGTACTATACCAACTTCTTTATTTTTTATAAATGGAATTATTTTTTATGCCATTGTCACTTTTTGATTCTTTTACATAAAAACATTACATACTCAACAATCGTATTCTCTATCCACTTCATTTTTCAGAACAATCACTTTACCACAAACAAAAAGAACCATAAGCTTGCCGTTTCGGCAAACTTATGGTTCATATCACAACAAAATAAAAAAACCACCAAATATGTATTGGTGGAGACGGTGGGAGTCGAACCCACGTCCAAAGATATTGACACTTAAGCTTCTACGAGTGTAGTCGATATATTGGCATTTCGCAAACTCTTCGGCCTATCGACAGGCTTCCAAGTTGCTAGTCTGATTGTTCTCTTCCTTCGCCCTCAGACGGCGAACTCCGGCGTAGTCCACTTAGTTTGAGTCCCTTACCCTACCACATGGACAATGGAGGGAGGAACCGCTAAGCTGTATTAAGCAGCTAAAGCGAAGTTGTTTTGTTGTTTGCCAGTTATTGGCTTTGACGTTTTAACGAGGCCGATCCCCTCGACTCGCAACTTAAGCTCAAACTACCCCTGTCGAATCCGTAACGTCCCCATATAAGAATGGAGCATACGAAGTATATTCGTGATAGCTACTTAATGAGCTGTTTTTCAATGTTCACTGGCCTTACATGAATTATTATATCATACGTTCAATATTTTACAAATGTAAATTTCTGTATTACATCTTTTGACGATCACGGAATGCACGTGCGATTTCGCGTTTCGCTTCCTTCTCTTTTAAATCATGACGCTTATCATATTGTTTCTTCCCTCGTGCTACACCAAGTGCCATTTTCGCAAATCCATTTTTTAAATAGATTTTAACTGGTACAAGTGTATAACCTGTCTCTTTTGAATACCCGATCAGCTTGTCGATTTCTTTCTTATGAAGAAGTAATTTTCTTGTACGAAGCGGCTCATGATTGAAACGATTCCCTTGCTCATATGGACTAATATGCATATTATATACCCAAACTTCACCATTATGTATACGTGCGAAAGCATCTTTTAAGTTTACGCGTCCGGCGCGAATAGACTTAATTTCCGTTCCTTGAAGGACAAGCCCTGCTTCGTATGTTTCGTCGATGAAATAATCATGAAATACTTTTTTATTTTGTGCAATAACCTTACCACTACCTTTTGGCATGATCTGTCCCTCCTCTATTTGTACTATTGTAACAAATGTTATTAAAAAGCGGAAGTGGCTCGTTTAAAATCTCGGGGCGTTGGAGCTCCCGACAGAGAAGCGCTTTTTGCTTCGTCCAAGGGAGCGAAACGACCAGAGATTCTAGCCACTGAAGCTGGATCCTATAAGAAAAGCGGAAGTGGCTCGCTCAGTATATAAGCGAAGCCACCTCTCTCTTACTTACGCTTTTTCTTTTTCTTCTTAAATCCTGGAACATTTTCAAAGAATGGCTTTTTCTTTTTACCATTGCCATCTTTTTGTCCTGGACGACCGGATGCTTTTCCTTGCCCACCACGTTCGGGTTTGCGTCCGCTACCACGTTCATTTCCACGTTCATTTCCACGTGCGCTACCACGCTCATTATTACGTTCGCCGCGACCACTGCGTCTCTTTCTACCGTCTTTTGGCTGCTCAATCACAACTGGACGATCTTTAAATTTACGTCTCGGAGTGCCTTTCATACCGACGATCTCAAAATCAATTGCGCGTTCATCTTTATTTACATTAATAACGCGAATTGTAATTTCATCACCGATGCGGAAGACGTTACCTGTACGTTCACCGATCATCGCAAAGTGCTGTTCGTCATAACGATAGTAATCATCCGTTAAATAGCTAACGTGAACAAGACCTTCAATTGTATTTGGAAGCTCTACGAATAAACCGAAGTTTGTTACAGAGCTAATCATACCATCGTACTCTTCACCAATCTTATCAAGCATATACTCTGCTTTTTTCAGTTCGTCTGTTTCACGTTCTGCTTCAACAGCACGGCGTTCCATATTAGAAGAATGCTCTGCAATCTCTGGTAACTTTTCACGCCATTTTGCTTGTGTTTCGTTATCAATTTTACCGTTAATAATATATTCACGAATTAATCGGTGAACAATCGTATCTGGATAACGACGAATTGGTGATGTGAAATGTGTATAGAATTCTGTTGATAAACCGAAGTGACCTAAGCTATCTGCATCGTAACGAGCTTGTTTCATCGAACGAAGCATAACTGTTGAAATCACGACTTCCTCAGGCTGCCCTTGTACCATTTCAAGAATTTGTTGTAGCGCGCGAGGATGTATTTCATTCGCACGTCCTTTTACCGCATAGCCAAAGTTTGTTACAAATTCGAAGAAACGCTCTAATTTATCTTCTTTCGGATCTTCATGGACACGGTACATAAACGGTACGTTCATCCAATGGAAATGCTCTGCTACCGTTTCATTGGCAACAAGCATGAACTCTTCAATTAGCTTTTCTGATACCGAACGATCACGCATTACAACATCTGTCGGTTTACCTTCTTCATCTACTAGTACTTTTGCTTCTTTAAAGTCAAAGTCAATCGCACCACGTCTCATACGTTTTTCACGTAAGATTTGCGCTAACTGACCCATCTCTTTAAACATCGGTACTAATGGCTCATAACGTTTAATTAACTCTTCGTCTTCATCTTCTAAAATACTTCTTACATCAGCGTATGTCATACGCTCTGTCGTTTTAATGACACTTTGGAAAATCTCATGGCTCACAACATCACCAAGATTGTTAATTTCCATTTCACAAGATAGTGTAAGGCGATCCACTTTCGGATTCAAGGAACAGATTCCGTTTGATAAACGATGTGGAATCATCGGAATTACACGGTCAACAAGATACACACTCGTTGCTCTCTCTGCTGCTTCAACATCAATTGGAGATCCTTCATGGACATAATGACTTACATCCGCAATATGAACACCAAGTTTATAATTACCATTCTCAATCCTTGTTACTGTTACCGCATCATCTAAGTCTTTTGCATCTGCACCATCAATTGTCACAATCATTTGATCGCGAAGATCTCGGCGGTCTTTTAAATCTTCTTCTGAAATCGTTTCTGGTACACTGTTCGCATGTTCCATTACATCTTCCGGGAAGGCTAATGGCAAATGATGTTTATGAATAACAGATAAGATATCTACCCCTGGGTCATTTTTATGACCTAGAATTTGAATAACTTCTCCCTCCGCACTTAAACGATCTTGCGGATAGCTTGTAATTTTCACAACAACTTTATGCCCTTCTACCGCACCCATAGATGCACTTTTCGGAATAAAAATGTCACTTGTCCAACGTTTATTATCAGGAAGTACAAATCCAAAATTTTTTGATTCTGTATATGTACCAACTAGTTCCTTCGTACCACGTTCTACAATACGAATGATCGTACCTTCTTGGCGTGATCCGCTAGATTGTGAATTAATACGAGCTAACACTGTATCGCCATGAAGTGCACCATTTAATTCTGTGGGCGGGATAAAAATATCATCGTCCCCTGTCTTCTTCTCTTCCGGCACGACAAATGCAAAACCACGTGCATGTCCAATTAACTTACCGCGCACTAAATTCATCTTTTCTGGAAGACCATAGCGATTGCTGCGTGTACGAACAACAAGTCCCTTTTCTTCCATCATAACAAGTGCCTTTACAAAATCTTTAAAGCCAGCGGAATCTTCAATTCCAAAAGCAGCTTCTAATTCTTGTATCGTTAGCGGCTTATACGCTTCTTCTTTCATAAATAACAATAATTTATCAATATGTTCTTGAATGATATCTTCCAAGCACAAATACCTCCTTTAAATCCTCATATTATTTAGTGTATCCGAAACATTGACTCTATATAAAGTGAAACTTCTATAAACACTCGTTTTTCACCATTTATTCTGCTGCGTAATCCTCATCTTAAAAGTTTATTTCTATATAAACCCATTTTGATTTATTGGAACCTACGTTGCGTCTATAAAAGAAGACCTCCACTCATTCTCTCCTTCTGTTCTCACACGGCATGGGGCGAAAAAAGGCACTGACCACTTCTATCCATCGACGGACCCTCTCTTCCACCCTAAAAAGAATGGTTTTAATACCTCATGAAAAAAAGAGGCAACTAGATCTTACCAATCTAGTTGCTCCAAGAAGTTATATACATCCTCGTGTAGCTCATCACGTTGTTTATCAAGCGTAATAACATGCGTAGAATCTTCATACCACTTAATTTCTTTTAACGTGGACTCTACACCATTATAGATAATGTTTGCACTGTCTGTATTAATCATTTCATCATGGCGTGCTTGTACAACAAATGTTGGAGCATAAATCATATCAACATTATTGCGTACGTCACGAATTAAATCTTGTAACGCTTTTAATGTATTCATTGGTGTCTTTTTAAATTCCATCATTTCTTCTGCAATTTTCTCTGGTGATTTCTGCTCACGTTTTTTATATTCACGTGCATATGCCAATATACCTTGGTACATAATTTCTTCGCTCTTAATGTACATTGGTGCACACATTGGTACAACACCTAAAATCGGTACTGTATAAGCAAGTTTTAACGAGAATACACCGCCCAGTGATAGTCCAACAGCCGCAATTTTCTCATATCCTTGATCTTTCAACTGTTGATACGCAGCCATAACATCTTTCCACCAGTCTTCAGGACCTGTACGAACAAGTTGTTCTGGCGGTACACCATGACCTTTATAAATTGGGGCGTGGCAAGTATAGCCTTTTTTCTCTAAAAAACGCCCGAGCATACGTACATCAGCTGAATTCCCCGTAAATCCATGTAGTAATAAAACAGCACGGTCTCCACCTTCAAATGTAAATGGTTTCGGAGATGCTAATTTCATCATCTTCTTCTCCTCTTTCTCTTCTGTAATCTAGTCGTATTGTTTCTACCCTTAGTTTACCATAGTTCCATTTCCATAATCTAATTAGAAACTTTTTGCGAATAATGAAATACAAATGAGACAAAAAAAGAAGAACCATTAGCGCGAATCCGCTAACGCTTCTTCTTTTTTCATATCTGTCAAAAAGCAAGACCTTTACTTATATGCTTAAGTACGTAACTCCAATTGTTAGTGCAAAGAATAGTACAGCTAAAACAACTGTAATACGGTTTAATACCGCTTCAATTCCGCGTGCTTTTTGCTTACCAAATAATTGCTCTGCACCGCCTGAAATAGCACCTGAAAGGCCTGAACTATTACTAGACTGCATAAGTACCATAACAATCATAAAAATCGATACAATAATAAGTAAAACTGATAATAACGTATGCACCTGGCGTACCTCCTACAAAGATTCAGTTAATTTAACTGTAGCACAAATCCAACAGAAAAGCGAGAGCTGTTCCTATTGCTCTCGCTTTCATCTATTACATAAACATGGTTGCAAATAGCGGTCCAAGCAGACAAGTTAAAATAGCCGTCAATGTCATTGTTACCGATCCAATAACACCTTCATGTTCATTGTTTTTCATCGCTCTCATCACACCCATAATATGTGATGCACATCCAAAACCAATCCCTTTACCAACAGAGTTTGTAACGCGGCTCCATTTCAATAAAAGCGGACCTGTAATTGTTCCTGTAATCCCAGCTACAACAACGAATGCTGCTGTTAATGATGGAACGCCGCCAACTTGCTCAGATACACTCATTGCAACTGGCATTGTTACGGATTTGGGTAAAGAAGATAAAATTAAACTTTTATCTGTTCCCATAAGCGTTGCAATCGCTAAGTCACTTGCAATCGCAACTGTTGTTCCGACTAATACACCACCCGCAATCGGTACAATATATTTTTGCAACACATGACGCTGTTTATATAATGGAATAGCAAATGCTACCACACCTGGACCAAGCAGTTTTGAAATCCAGCCGCCACCACTTTGCATGTATGCTTGGTATGGTATATCCAGCACAAGTAATAAGACAATCATTAATGCTGTTGCTACAAGCATTGGAATGGTAAATGGTGTTGGCAATACTTTATAAATCTTTTTAGATAATTGATATAATAACAATGTAAGAATAACCCAACCAATTCCGATTAATATTTGGCTCATCGCGTTTCTTTTTCCTTTCTATTCGCAAGATATTGTCCTGTATGTCCTGCGACAATAATAATTAAAAATGTACTCGCTACAATTGTAATGAAAAGAGAAATTCCTTTACTCATAAAAAAAGCACCGTAATTCATTAAGCCAATCGTTGGTGGAATCAATAAAAACGGCATAATCGCAACGAGTGTTTCTGCTCCTAAATCAAACCATTTCACAGGAAGAACCTTCATGCTAAGTAAAATAAGCAACAAAAATAAGCCAATCAAACTACCTGGAATTGGAATATTCAACATTTCTTGCACCCATGTTCCAATCATGTAAAACACGTAAAGAGCTACAACTTGGACAATAATCTTAGTAAACTTCATGTTCATCATCCCTCATGTTTATACGATCTTCTGTTTTCTATTCTTATCATAGTATAAATTGTAAAAAGCTGCAATTTATCAACTTGACAAAGAAAATAGCATATGTTATACGCTTACACCCTTGGTATGACTGGGTTTCCGAGCTTAATTTACGTCAAAAACATTGACCTAAAATAAAAAGTTTATATTTTCTGATTTTTGGGATTTGCTATTTTAAAAAAAGAAATATTCTCTTATAGATTTCTTTAAATATGTGAATCAAGTTCACAATATCCCTAAAAATTTGTCCTAAAAAAACATAAAAAGAACACTAATACGTTACCTAGTGTCCTTTTTATATAATGCCTGATATACTACATCACAAAATTCTTTACTCCCATGTACTATGAAATTTATCTTCGTTGCAAATTCAATTGTTAGCATCCAATCTTTATTCCTTCCAATAAGCCCCGTATAACTTGTGCCACCTTCAACTGCTCTGTTTTCTGTTAATAGGTAATACAATGGAAATAGCGCATAGTTCTTTTCCGCTCTCTTTAAGCTATATGATCCAATACTCTCTACTACCCTTGCAATATTATCATGAACATTAACGTTAAAATAGTAACACCCTTCATTTAGTCCTGTTTTTCTACACCCTTCTAATATAGCTGCGTTTAGCTCTTCTGGAGAAAAAGTGGCGGGTTCGGAATTATGAACAATTGAACATACTATTGTATGATGTTTGGCTAAATTGACTGAATATAAAATGGTGTTTACATCAAAGTAGCAGTCTTCCAGAAAATCAATTGGAAAAATGTATTTTTCTAACCATTCTGTAATTTCATTAGATTCTTCATTATCTATCGCTGTACTCAGTTTAACCATTCCCATTACCCCATTTCCTCTCTTGATTAAACATTTTCTATTTATATCACAGGTTCATTATATTAAATTGTTTTATTGATGTTAACTCACATGCATTACAAACATATAAAAAACCTCCTATCATAAATAGGAGGTTTTTTATCACTTAATTTAAACAATTAAAAACTACATTTAAATTATTTTTTTAAGTTATAGAAAGATTTTAAACCATCGTAAACAGCGATTTCGCCTAGTTCGTCTTCGATGCGTAATAATTGGTTGTACTTAGCAATACGGTCAGTACGGCTCATAGAACCAGTTTTGATTTGGCCAGCATTCGTTGCAACTGCGATGTCAGCGATTGTAGCATCTTCAGTTTCACCAGAACGGTGAGATACAACTGCTGTGTAACCAGCACGTTTAGCCATTTCGATTGCTTCGAAAGTCTCAGTTAAAGTACCGATTTGGTTAACTTTAATTAAGATTGAGTTAGAGATACCTTTTTCGATACCTTCAGCAAGTTTTTGAGTGTTCGTTACGAATAAATCGTCACCAACTAATTGAACTTTTTTGCCAAGACGGTCAGTTAATAATTTGTGGCCATCCCAGTCGTTTTCGTCTAAACCATCTTCGATAGAAATGATTGGGAAGTCGTTGCAAAGACCTTCGTAGAAATCAACCATTTCTGCAGAAGTCATGCTGCGGCCTTCGCCTGTAAGATCGTATTTACCAGTTTCTTTGTTGTAGAACTCAGAAGAAGCAACGTCCATTCCTAAGAATACGTTCTCGCCAGCTTTGTAACCAGCTTTTTCGATAGCTTCGATGATTACTTCTAATGCTTCACGGTTAGARCCAAGGTTTGGAGCGAATCCACCTTCGTCACCTACCGCAGTGTTAAGACCTTTGTCATGTAATACAGCTTTTAATGCATGGAATACTTCAGCACCCATACGGATTGATTCTTTGAATGTTGGAGCACCAACTGGTAAGATCATGAACTCTTGGAAATCAACGTTGTTATCAGCGTGAGAACCACCGTTGATGATGTTCATCATTGGAGTTGGTAATTGTTTTGCATTGAATCCACCAAGGTAACGGTATAATGGAAGACCTACGAAGTCAGCTGCTGCGTGAGCTACTGCCATAGATACACCAAGGATAGCGTTAGCGCCTAATTTACCTTTATTTGGAGTGCCATCTAATTCGATCATAGCACGGTCGATACCAGCTTGGTCAGTTACGTCAAAACCAACGATTTCTGGAGCGATAGTTTCGTTAACGTTGTTTACTGCGTTAACAACACCTTTACCAAGGTAACGAGATTTGTCACCGTCACGTAATTCTACTGCTTCGTGCTCACCAGTAGATGCACCACTTGGTACGATAGCGCGTCCGAATGCGCCGCTTTCTGTGTAAACTTCTACTTCTACAGTTGGATTACCACGAGAGTCTAAGACTTCGCGAGCATAAACATCAATAATTGTTGACATAATATTTTCTCTCCTTTTATATATGCAATTTAATTATTTAATAATTGGTTTACCTGTCATTTCTTTCGGTTGTTCCACATTTAAAAGTGTAAGCATTGTTGGAGCGATATCTCCTAAAACACCGCCTTCACGAAGCTCAACATCATTTTTTGTAACGATGAAAGGAACCGGGTTTGTTGTATGAGCTGTCATTGGCCCACCGTCAGAAGTTAACTCCTGATCAGCATTACCATGGTCCGCAGTAATAAGTGCTACACCATCTTTTGCAAGAATCGCTTCTACAACTTTTCCTAAACATTCGTCAGTTGCTTCTACTGCTTTAATTGTTGGTTCCATCATCCCAGAATGGCCAACCATATCACAGTTTGCAAAGTTAAGAATGATAACATCATGTTTATCATTTTCGATTTCATTTACTAAAGCGTCGGTTACTTCGTAAATGCTCATTTCAGGTTTCAAGTCATACGTTGCAACCTTCGGTGAGTTAATTAAGATACGTTCTTCTCCTGGGAATTCAGCCTCACGACCACCGCTAAAGAAGAATGTAACGTGCGGATACTTTTCAGTTTCCGCGATGCGAAGTTGTTTTAATCCCGCTTGCGCAACAACTTCACCTAATGTGTTATCAAGGTTCATTGGCTTAAATGCCACGTACCCATCTACTGTTTCACTAAAGTGTGTCATACATACGAATTCTGGAATGTGAGGTATTTTTTCACCACGATCGAACTCACGGAAGTCTTCGTTTGTAAATACACGTGCAATTTGAATTGCGCGGTCTGGACGGAAGTTATAGAAGATTACTGCATCATCATCATTGATTGTTGCAACTGGCGTTTCATCTTCATTAACAATTACAGATGGTAATACGAACTCATCATAGATACCATTTGCATAAGAGTCCTCTACGCATTCATGTGCTGATTTATAAGTAGGTCCTTCGCCATTCACCATAGCACGGTAACATTTTTCAACGCGATCCCAGCGCTTGTCACGGTCCATGGAGTAATAACGACCAGAGATAGTCGCGAATTGTCCTACACCTGTTTCTTTAATTACTTCATTTGTTGCATCGATATAACCTTTTGCTGTTTGTGGTCCAACATCGCGGCCATCTAAGAATGCATGGATGTATACTTTCTCCACGCCTTCTTTTGCTGCTAAGCGAAGAAGAGCAAACATATGGTTCATGTGACTGTGCACACCACCATCAGAAAGTAAACCGAATAAATGAAGAGCTGTACCTTTTTCTTTTACGCTTTTAATTGCATTTTGGAATGTTTCGTTCTTATCGAACTCACCTTCACGAATTGCAACGTTCACACGTGTTAAGCTTTGATATACTACGCGGCCAGCACCGATATTTAAGTGACCAACCTCAGAGTTACCCATCTGACCTTCTGGAAGACCCACTGCCTCGCCACATGCTGTAAGCGTTGTGTGAGGAAACTTGTTCCAGTAACCATCAAAATTAGGTTTCTTAGCTTGTGCTACAGCATTCCCGTAAGTTTCTTCACGTAGTCCGAAACCGTCAAGAATGATTAAAGCTGTTGGCTTTCTCATTTTACCGCCCCCAGAAGGCCTAAGAAGGAAGCTGGCTCTAAGCTAGCACCGCCAACTAAAGCGCCGTCGATGTCAGATTGTGCCATGTACTCTTTAATGTTTTCTGGTTTTACGCTACCGCCGTATTGAATACGAACAGCTTCTGCAGCTTCTGGAGAAACAGCTTCTGCAACAACTTTACGGATGTGCGCACATACTTCATTTGCATCTGCAGAAGAAGAAGATTTACCTGTACCGATAGCCCAGATTGGCTCATAAGCGATAACAGTTGCTTTCACTTGCTCTTCTGTTAAACCTGCAAGTGCTTTTGTCACTTGACCTGCTACTAGATCAAATGTTTTTCCGCTTTCGCGTTCTTCTAAAGTTTCACCACAGCAAACGATTGGTGTTAAACCATGTTCAAATGCTGCAAGAGTCTTTTTGTTTACTGTTTCATCTGTTTCAGCAAACATTTCACGACGCTCAGAGTGGCCAAGTACTACGTAGCCTACTTTTAAGTCGCTAAGTGCTACTGGGCTAATTTCGCCAGTGAATGCACCATTTTTTTCGAAGTGCATGTTTTGTGCACCTACTTGTAAGTCAGTTCCTTCAGATGCTGCTACTAAGCGCTCTAAGAAAAGAGCTGGAGAGCAAACTACTGCATCAACAGCTGAAGCTGCTGGGATTTGACCTTTTACTTCCTCTACGAAGCTAACTGCTTCAGATAGAGTTTTATTCATTTTCCAGTTACCTGCGATAATTGGTTTACGCATGCTTTGCACCGTCCTTTTTCTTTGGCTGCTACTTATTTGTCGTTAAGACAAACTACACCTGGAAGTTCTTTACCTTCCATAAATTCTAATGACGCACCGCCGCCAGTAGAAATGTGGCTCATTTTATCAGCCATACCGAATTTTTCAACAGCTGCTGCAGAGTCACCACCGCCGATAACAGAGTATGTACCTTCTGCATCTGCTAATGCTTGTCCTACTGCTTTTGTACCTTCTGCAAAAGGAGTCATTTCAAATACACCCATTGGTCCGTTCCATACAACAAGCTTAGAGTTTTTAATTACATCTGCGTAAATTGCGCTTGTTTTCGGCCCGATATCCACACCTTCCCAATCAGCAGGAATAGAATCGATATCTACAATTTGTACGTTTGCAGTTTCAGAGAAATCATCTGCAATTACGCAATCAACTGGCATGTAGAAGTTTACGCCTTTTTCTTTCGCAAGTTCCATAAACTCTTTTGCTAAATCAACTTTGTCATTTTCACATAGAGATTGTCCGATTTCATGACCTAACGCTTTAACGAATGTATAAGCAAGGCCACCACCGATGATTAAGTTATCTACTTTGTCTAATAGATGACGAATTACACCGATTTTATCTTTTACTTTCGCACCACCGATGATCGCTGTGAATGGGCGCTCTGGGTTAGAAAGTGCTTTACCTAATACTTCTAACTCTTTTTCCATTAAGAAGCCTGATACTGCTGGTAGGTAGTCTGCAATACCTGCAGTAGAAGCATGAGCACGGTGAGCTGCACCGAATGCATCGTTAACGAAAAGATCAGCAAGAGCTGCAAATTCTTTTGCTAATTCTGCATCGTTCTTTTCTTCGCCCGCATAGAAACGTACGTTTTCAAGAACTAATATGTCGCCTTCGTTCATTGCTGCAACCATTTCTTGTACAGCTGGTCCGAATGCTTCGTCTGCTTTTTTCACGTCTTTACCAAGAAGCTCACCTAAACGTGCAGCTACTGGAGTAAGACGCATTTCTTCTACTACTTGGCCTTTTGGACGACCTAAGTGACTTGCTAAAATAACTTTCGCTCCTTGCTCTACTAAATATTGAATTGTAGGAAGAGCTGCACGAATACGAGTCTCGTCTGTAACTTTGCCATCTTTCATAGGTACGTTGAAGTCAACGCGGCAAAATACTCGTTTACCCTTTAAATCTACGTCACGAATTGATTTTTTGTTCATTGGATTTCCCTCCGACTAGTTAGGATTGACAAAACCCATTCAAAAGCTTATCACATTTGCTTCTAAAACGAAAGAAGAGAGAGGGAACAAACCCTCTCCCTCGTTTTGTCATTGAGAACTTATAAACTTAAGAATTAAAGACCTTTAGAAGCGATGTAGTCTACTAAGTCAACTACGCGGTTAGAGTAACCAGTTTCGTTGTCGTACCAAGAAAGAACTTTAAGCATGTTGCCTTCCATAGTCATTGTAGATAATGCATCAATTGTAGAAGAATTTGTGCATCCGTTATAGTCGATAGATACTAATGGCTCTTCGCTGTATCCAAGGATACCTTTTAATTCGCCTTCAGCTGCTGCTTTGAATGCTGCATTTACTTCTTCAACTGTTACTTCTTTGTCAAGTTCAACAACTAAGTCAACAAGAGAAACGTTAGCAGTTGGAACACGTACTGCGCCACCGTTTAATTTACCTTTAAGTTCTGGTAATACTAATGCTACCGCTTTAGCTGCACCAGTTGTAGTTGGAATCATGCTCATTGCTGCTGCACGTGCACGACGTAAGTCTTTATGTGGTAAGTCTAAGATTTGTTGGTCGTTAGTGTAAGAGTGAATTGTTGTCATCATTCCACGTTTGATACCGAACTTCTCGTTAAGAACTTTAGCGAATGGTGCTAAGCAGTTTGTAGTACAAGAAGCGTTAGAGATTACATTGTGTTGAGATGCATCGTATTCTTCGTGGTTAACACCCATAACAACAGTGATATCTTCGTCAGAAGCTGGTGCAGAGATGATAACTTTTTTAACTGATCCACCTAAGTGTTTTTCAGCGTCTGCTTTTTTAGTGAAGCGTCCAGTAGATTCTACTACTACTTCTACTCCGTAGTCACTCCATGGTAATTGTGCTGGGTCACGCTCAGCGATAACTTTGATTTCTTTACCGTTAACAACGATGCTGTCGCCGTTAGCAGATACTTCTGCGTTTACTGTTCCGTGAACAGAGTCATATTTTAAAAGGTGAGCTAAAGTGTTAGCGTCTGTTAAGTCGTTGATTGCTACTACTTCCACGTTAGGGTTGTTAAGAGCTGCGCGGAATACCACACGTCCGATACGTCCAAATCCATTAATACCAATTTTAGTCATTTGAATTTCCTCCTTGGGGGATTATATTAAAGGGTAATACCCTTTGTTAACTGTTTTGCTGCACCTTCGTCTGTAATTAGAATCGAAGTGTGCCCTTGTTTAATTACAGCCTGTATTGCTTTTGCTTTTGAAGAACCTCCAGCGACTGCAACAACGTGAGATACATGATGTAAATCTTTTAGCTGCATACCTACTGTTTGTACTTTATGAACGACATTACCTTGTTCATTGAAGTAATAACCGAAAGCTTCGCCGACTGCTTCACTTGTTTTAATTTTCATCCAATCTGCTTCTGAAGTACTTCTGCGACGTGCCATTGTTAACGCATCACCTATTCCATGAATGACGATATTGGAAGATCGAATCAACTCAAGAACTTCTTTCACGGAAGGCTCTGTTACAATGGAAGCATATGCTTCGCTACTAACATGGTCTGGAACATACAATAAGCGATAATTACTCATCGTATTCTGTGCCATTTTTGCACAAATGGTATTGGCCTCTAATTCGACGCCTTCTCCAATTCCACCACGTGCTGGGACAAATAGCATATGTAAATCTTTGCAATCTAGTTGCATCATGTCCGCAGCAGCAGCTAGCGTTGTTCCTCCAGCCACAGCAACGATATTATTCGCTGTCAGATGATCTTTTATACAAGTCACACAAGCACGGCCCATCTCCAGCTTGACCCAGGGTGATTCATCACTATCACCAGGAACAACGAAAACTTCATCCAAGTCTAATGTTTCCTTAAGTTG
This sequence comes from Bacillus sp. 05T22, assembly GCF_056396765.1. NCBI lineage: Bacteria > Bacillati > Bacillota > Bacilli > Caryophanales > Bacillaceae > Bacillus > Bacillus sp. 05T22. The sequence goes on along the minus strand of NZ_JBFTMC010000002.1, from coordinate 79,583 downwards.
TTTTTCTAAAACCTTTAACCCGGAAATTTCTTTCATAAAGTCTTCCAAAGCAAGAACCACAGTTGTTCCTTCTTCTGTTAAAGTCATTCCAGAAGAGGCGACGTGAACTAAGTTTTGTTCTTTCAAAACTTGTACTTCACTTCGCAATACTCGTTCTGTCATACCAAGACTTGCAGATAAATTTCTTCTGCCAATCGGCTGCATGAGACGAATGTGCTGAAGAATTTGCATTCTCGTTTGCATAACAGGTAGCAGATCAGGTAATAATTTTTTTGTATTTTGAATCCATGAGCGCATATCTTTTCTCCTCACTGCATCGGTTCATTTTCCCTCGTGGTCACTTTGTGTCCCGTAGTGACATTTTATGTCCCACTAGGTTTAAAAAAATAATCCCTGCTACGTTTATTATTGTAACAGGAGATAGAAACTTATTCAACTCTTAACTGCATTCTTTATATAGTTTATTATGACATCTTTGTGAATGACACCGCATCCCGCCTGTTTTCCGTCAATTTCCACGACCGGAATCATAAGTTGATACTTTTCTAAAAGCTCATCGTCTTCATATATATCTATTTCCTCGATTTCAAAAGAATATACATGCTGTACCTCTTTCAAAATCTGTTTTGCTTTCACGCAAAGGCCACAATCTGTTTTCGTATATAAAACAACCTTCATCTTCTTCACCTATCCAATTGTTTTTCGAAGAGAAGAAGCAGGAATGTTCATTTGTTCTCGATATTTTGCAACTGTTCTACGAGAAATAACGATTTCATGCTCTTCTTCTAACAATTTTGAAATTTTCTGATCGGAAAGTGGTTTTTTCTTGTTTTCTTTTTCTACAAGCGTTTGCATCAATTGCTTTACACGTTTTGTAGAAACGGCCTCATCTTCTGTTGTCACCACTGCATTGCTAAAAAATGATTTCATTTCAAACAATCCGTGCGGCGTTTGTACATATTTATTACGGGTAGCACGGCTAATTGTAGATTCATGTACACTTAGTTCTTCAGCTACTTCTTTTAAGGAGAGTGGTTTTAAGTACTCTGGCCCCTGCCAAAAGAAATCATGTTGTTTCTTCATAATGATTTCCATCACTTGCAAAAGCGTTTGTTTCCGTTGCTTTAAACTGCGCATAATCCACTGCACATGCTGATACTTCTCAGATACATAAGAAGCAACCTCACTTTCACTATTATGAAGAAGTGCACTATACTCTGAATGAATTTCAATCCTTGGCATGTTACGTTCATTCATTTGTAAAACGAGACGATCGCCGTCCTTTTTAACAGCCATATCAGGAACAATATAAAGCGGTTTTTCAGAGCTAAACGCAAGCCCTGGTTTTGGCTGAAGCGATGTAATACAATCAACAGCTGATTGTAATTCTTCATTATTACATTTCATAACATGGCTAAGTTTCCGCCAATCTTTCTTAACAAAATACGCGAAATGTTCATCCACAATCATTTCTGCCAGCTCATCTCGTTTTTGTAAGCGCTTCAATTGAAGTGATAGACACTCCTGAATATTACGTGCTCCCACCCCCGCTGGCTCTAATGACTGGACAAGCTCCATAGAACAGTCCACTACATCAATATGTGCTGCAAGTAGTTCTGCTAATTCTTCATTTGTTTCTTGTAAATAACCATTCTCATCCATGTTCATAATGATGAAAGAAGCTGCTTTTCGCTGTTCTTCATCTATTTTATAATACTGTATTTGATCTAATAAGTGTTGCTGAATCGTTGTCGAATCCACACTGTAAATTTCCATTTGATTATCAATTTGTTTGCTTGTACTTTTACTTTTGCTTGAGCTCTTTTTCTTCTCCCTCTCAAAGCCACCTAACTCAATAAGGGGATTCTCTAACGATTGCTCATACAAAAACTCCGATAATTCCTGCACATTATATTGGAGCATTGTAATCGCTTGTCTTAACTCTTGTGTCATGGCCAAACGTAAGCTTTGTTCTTGTAAAAGACTTGCCTTCAAACTAATCTCCCCCTTGTTTCTATTGTACAATAAGTTCCCTAAAAGGAGAATCCTGCGCAGATACCCATTCCAAATATTATTAATTTATATGTATTAATGAAATTTACATCTTACAACTGAAAAATGGATAATATTGAAAGAAAACAATAAAAAATATATATAAATACAAGTTGAAGAACTGACATAAAACCTTTCTTTTTTGAGTAGAAGAGAGGATCCGCTCAAAAAAGAAGCGGTCAGTGCCTTTTTTAGCCCCGTGCCAAGTGAAAACAAAGAGAGAGACCAAATGCAGGTCACCTTTTGTTCTTCATAACGGCGACTGATACGCTTGAAAATCAAAATGAATATATAACAATCATTTTTTATAACCACATACTAATAGTAAATCTTATGAACAGATATAACAAGAAGGAAATAAAAAAGTCCTAACCTACAAATGTAAGTTAAGACTTTTTGACGCGCCCAGAGGGATTCGAACCCCCGGCAGACGTGGTACCGGAAACCACCGCTCTATCCGACTGAGCTATGGGCGCATAAATGATATATTGGTAATTATATCTTCTTATGCCAATGTACGCAACTACTATCATATAAAAAAGCTCTCCTCACTATTTCTTCAAAAACAAATCATCAATCCTAAATTTGGTAATTATAATTTAGGTCCTACTCACAAATTATAATCATTGAATTCATATTCTTAAGGAGGCTTCATTCAATGACTGTAATTACAAAATTAAAACAAACTGTTTCTGGATTAAAAAGTGCGCAAGCAAGCTTAGAAGGGTTCGCTCTTGATACGGACAACCAACAAGCAAAACAACTTTTCCAAACAGCTGCACAACAAACACAATCTATTATTGATTCTTTAAACCCACGTGTTGATGAAGTTCAGCAAGAAGAGCCTCAATACGGACAACAATAAGTGAAAGTACTATACCATCTCATGGCACTCACTTTTTGAGAAACAGAAAAAGGATGATTCCATATCATCCTTTTTCACTCAGATTACATAAAGCAATAGAAATGGAATGATCGTAATGCGAAAACTTGGAATCATAACCGCGTTATTCGTACTCCTACTCAGCTCATTTACCGGCTGTGGTAGGAGTCCATTAGATAAAAAAGTAAAAAAAGAAGAAGCGAAACGAACAGAGGAAAAGAATGGTCCAAAGTTAACGAAGATGAGTACAGAATCCTTTAATCAGTCTATCTCTCAAGAGGCAAAGAAGAAAGTACTTGCTATGGAGGAAATAATAAAAGCCACAGCCGTTAACTCCAACTTAGATCTTTACATAGCTGTCAAACCAGAGCATCACGAAAGATTTGGTTTAAAACCTCTGCGCACCAAAATCAAAAAACAATTAAGCGATGAGTATCCTACTTTCGATATTCGAGTAAGTACAGATCGAAAAATTTTCATGCTGTTAGATACGCTAGAGAACAAAATTAAGAAAAAAGAAGTAAACAAGGATCAAATTAAAAAACAATTAAAGCTCATTCAATCAGAAATAAAATCCGATACGTAATTGTACGTTTTCTAAAAGAAAAGGAAGGATTCAAATGTCCAGTAAAGACAAAAATTTAACACCTGTACAACAGGAATATAAAAAATTCGCACAACAGCGCGAACCGAAACGGCCTGTTTTAAAAAATTGTATAAAAGCTTTTTTTGTTGGCGGTCTTATCTGTTTTATTGGCCAACTCATCTCTACCTTTTATATCACCTATTTCGATTTCACTGAAAGATCTGCTGGAAACCCAACAGTAGCGACACTCATTTTCATCTCTATGTTGCTAACTGGATTCGGTGTGTATGACCGTCTTGGACAATTTGCTGGCGCTGGTACAGCTGTACCGGTTACTGGTTTTGGCAATTCTGTTATCGCCGCATGCATCGAACACCGCACGGAAGGTTTTGTCCTTGGGGTAGGTGGCAATATGTTTAAATTAGCAGGATCCGTTATTTTATTTGGTGTATTTTCTGCTTTCGTAATCGCTCTTATTAAAACCATTCTTATTCAATGGGGAGGCTTGTAAATGTTACAAGGACACCGAACATGGGTATTTGAAAATAAACCAGTTATCATTTCAACAGGTGTAATCGGTGGGCCATTTGAAGCAAAAGGAAAAATCCCTGAAGACTTTGATACTCTTCATGAAGATTTATGGCTCGGGCAAGATTCTTATGAAAAGGCGCATAAAATTTTATTTGAAGAAGCTTGTAGCCGCGCAACGGAGAAAGCAAGACTTCGTAAAGAAGATATTCAATTTGTACTCGCCGGAGACTTAATTAACCAAATTACACCTTCAAGCTTTGCTTGTCGTACACTTGGCACTCCTTATCTTGGATTATTTGGTGCTTGCTCTACTTCTATGGAAGGCCTTGCTCTCGGTGCAAGCATTGTAAATGCAAAAGGTGCAAAATATTTATTAACAGGTTCATCAAGTCATAATACAGCCGTGGAAAAACAATTCCGCTATCCAACTGAATACGGCGGTCAAAAACCACCTACCGCTCAATGGACCGTAACTGGTGCTGGTGCTGCGCTTTTAAGTAGTGCAGGAGATGGACCGCGTGTGACATCCGCAACAATTGGACGGATTGTTGATATGGGCTTAACTGACCCCTTTAACATGGGAGGCGCGATGGCTCCAGCTGCTGTCGATACAATCGAAGCACATTTACGCGATATGCAAATTGATGCATCTCACTATGATTTAATCGTAACGGGCGACCTAGGTCATGTCGGACGTGAAATTTCCTATGATTTACTGCATAAGCACGGAACAAAAGTAAAGAGCGAGCAATTTCAAGATTGTGGATTGCTCATTTATCGGGAAGGCCAACCCGTCTTAGCTGGCGGAAGCGGGGCAGGTTGTTCAGCAACAGTCGTATACGGACATTTATTAAACCGAATGAAGAAGGGTGAGTTCAAAAGAATGCTTGTCGTAGCGACCGGCGCTTTATTGTCTCCTCTTACATTTCAACAAGAAGAAACCATTCCGTGCATCGCTCATGCCGTATCGATTGAATTTGGAGGTGTAGAGCAATGATTTTTTTCTGGGCTTTTGTCATCGGTGGACTCATCTGCGTAATCGGACAGCTTATGTTTGATGTCGGTAAGCTCACGCCCGCTCACACAATGGCAACACTCGTTGTTGCTGGTGCTATATTAGATGGATTTAATTTATATGAACCACTAATCGATTTTGCCGGAGCTGGGGCAACCGTTCCGATTACAAGTTTCGGAAACGCCCTTGTTCATGGAGCAATGGCAGAAGCGGCAAAGCACGGGATTGTCGGCGTTATAACAGGTATGTTTAAAGTAACCAGTGCTGGTATCTCCGCAGCCATTATATTCGGATTTATCGGCGCATTACTATTTAAACCAAAAGGATAAGAGGTGTTCCCATGACCGTTGTTGCTAGTGTAAAAACATGTCTCGCTAGTTTAAAAGGTGCCCAAGCAAGTTTAAGTGCCCTTTCACAAGACGCGGCTGACGAAGAAGCAAAACGCGTTTTCCATGAATGTATGTTAGAAATGGATAGTGTTATCGCTGATTTAAAGAACAGAATTTCGATGTTAGAACGGGAAGAACCACAATATAAAGGATTTTAGGCAAACTGGAGGGAATTTATATGCCTCACATTCACATACCAGAATGGCCACTTGTCATTATACGTTCTTTATGTATCTTGATTATTTTATTCGCTATCACAAAATGGCTTGGAAAAAGACAAATCTCTCAGCTTTCTTTTTTCGAATACATAGCCGGTATGACAATTGGTGATATCGCTGCTGAAGTATCGACTGGTCTAGAACAAAACTTTTTCCACGGTGTTTCCAGTATACTTGTTTTTGCGATCGTACCTTTTTTCGCTGGACTTGCTTCTTTAAAAAACAAAACAGTACGAGACTTCTTTGAGGGAAAATCTACTGTTTTTATAAAAGATGGAAAAGTACTCGAAGATAATTTGAAAAAGGAAAAATATACAAGCGATGAATTACTCGAACTCCTTCGTAAAAAAGATGTATTCAACATAGCTGATGTTGAATTTGCTGTATTAGAGCCAAATGGCGAATTAAACGTCTTATTGAAGAAGGATAGACAACCACTAACCGCAAAAGACATCGGACTAAAAGTGCCAAACGAAAAGGAAACACATACAGTGATTATGGATGGCAATGTACTAGATGAACCACTTTCAGCTAGCGGTCATAATCGCGCTTGGCTTCACATGGAGTTAGAGAAGATTGGAGTTGTAATAGAAAATGTCTTTCTTGGACAAGTCGACTCTTACGGACAACTTACTATCGACATCTATAATGACAAAATCCAAATGCCTTCGCCTCAAAATAAGCCATTGCTATTAGCTTCTCTAAAAAAATGTCATGCTGATCTTGAATTATTTTCTTTAGAAACAAAATCGAAATCGGCAAGCCAAATGTATAGTAAAAATGCACAACAAATCGAACACATTTTAAATAAAGTAACCTACCTCTTAAAAGAATAGGAACCAAAAGGACGCTTCTACAAAAAAGGCGTTCTTTTGTTTTTTATAAATAACATACTTCTCCTATTACGTTTAAATTTATATAATTCGGTTATGATGTTGAAGATACATAAGCAGGGAATTCCAAAAACATAGCGAATAAATCATGATACAACTACATATTTTTTTGATTTAAAGTGGTTTCGTTTGACCTTTATTGACCATAATTGTATTATAAGACTAAGAAAGCTTTCAAAGGAGGAAATAACAGATGAATTTAATTCCTACAGTAATTGAACAAACAAATCGTGGAGAACGCGCTTACGATATTTACTCTCGACTATTAAAAGACCGCATCATTATGCTTGGTAGCGCAATTGATGACAACGTAGCAAACTCAATCGTTTCCCAGCTTTTATTCTTGGAATCTCAGGATCCAGAAAAAGATATTCACATCTACATCAACAGTCCTGGCGGTTCTATCACAGCAGGTATGGCAATTTACGATACAATGCAGTTTATTAAACCACAAGTATCAACAATTTGTATCGGTATGGCAGCATCTATGGGTGCGTTCCTACTTGCAGCAGGTGAAAAAGGAAAACGTTATGCACTTCCAAACAGTGAAGTAATGATTCACCAACCACTTGGCGGCGCACAAGGTCAAGCGACTGAAATCGAAATCGCTGCAAAACGTATCCTATTCTTACGTGAAAAATTAAACCAAATTCTTGCTGATCGTACAGGTCAACCATTAGAAGTTCTACAACGCGACACAGACCGCGACAACTTCATGACAGCAGAAAGAGCACTAGAATACGGCTTAATCGATAAAATCTTTACAAATCGTTAATAGATTAAAAGCGGAAGCGGCTCGTTTAAAAAGGTTGCTTCACAAAAAAGCTATCGCATATGCGATAGCTTTTTTCTTATGGAATAGCGAAAGTGTTTCGAAACAAAACGCTAATAGAAGCTTTAATCAGTACCACTGGTTAAAATTTCACTTTCTCTCCCACCTAATTCTCCCTCTGAATCTTGAGATAGGAGCTCATTCTACGAAAGAACAAGTGAAGAGCAGTATGTTTCCAAAAGTAGAAAGGAATTCAATATTATGCATAGTCTCCTTAATATTGATTTTTATCTAGTTTAATATACCCTATCCAGTTACTCGATATATTCTCTAAAAGCTAACTTATTTTCAACTATAATCTGCTTATTTCCAATTGACGTCATAAATCCTAAATCTTCAAATTTACTTAATTTACGACTAATTGTTTCTCTTGTCATTCCTATATAGTTTGCCATTTCTTCTCGTGTCAATGGTAAGTTTATAAGTATTCCTTTATCAGTATCTTTACCATACGTTTCACAAAATTCTAGAATTATATAGGCGATTCTAACTTCCGGATTATTTGTTGCCAAATTGTGTGCTAAATTCTCCGTGTGTGCTAACCGTTGTGTAACGGTTTTTAACAATTTTAATGCAATACCTGGATTCCGCTCCATAATACTATCCATATCAACTTTTGTTAACATACAAATTTTTATATCTTCTATAGCATATGCACTGAAATTACTCTTCTCATCGCAATTAAATATATTTAATTCACAAAAACATTCACCACTTGTTAAAATATGCAAGATTTGCTCTTTTCCTTGAAGAGTTAATTTGGATAACTTTACTTGCCCCTGATTAATAATAAATAATGTATCTGACTTCTCTCCTTCATGAATTAATGGTTGCCCCTTTTTAAATTGCTTATGTTTTGTCATTGAAGCTATTTTTAAAATTTCTTCATCAGATAGGGACTGAAAAATGAGGACCTTTCTTGGACAAGGCTTCACTGTATTTTTACGATAACATTTTTCTTTCACATTACCTCACCTAACTTTAAATATATTATATAAAGTGAAACTTTAATCAGTAAGAATTTTCTTATCCCTTGCCTAACCTCTCTACTTTTGCTGAATTCTAATCGTATCTACATTATTATATCTTTTCTTAAAGTACCCACGTGTGACCCCAATCACATAAAAAACTCTTTCCTTATAAAAAATAACGAGAGATTAAATAATCTTCTCGTTACTTTTTTTGCTATTCTTCTACTGGCGCAAAATGTTCAGTATCTTCTCCACATACTGGACACACCCAATCTTCTGGTAAATCTTCAAAACTTGTTCCTGGTTCTATATCTTCGTCTGGATCTCCAATTTCTGGATCATAAATATAACCACATGGTAAACAAATATATTTTTTCATTATAATGCCTCTTTCTATTACCATATTAAGATTGTAGTTTCTCTTTTACCTTGCTCATTATTTCACTTATATTCGTATTTTTTATATTGATCTCTTCCAATGATACTTGTTCTTCAATAGCGGATTTGTAAGGGATAGATGCAACTACTCCTTCTAATGAGATAACACCTACTATTTTATTATCTTTAATAAACAACCTTGTATATTTCTCTTTGCCATCCTCTTCAACAATCGTTGTATCACATTGTTTTTCATCAATACATCCAATTGAAAATAAAGATATATCAAACGCATTAAAGATTGTAACTGGAATTGCTTTCTTGTAAGTAGCAGAAATAGAAACCATGTTACTACCTGCAATTTTTCCTTGATCCATTGCTCGTCCCCATAGACCGTCAATTTCACCATTTACCTCCGCTACATCCCCAGCAGCATATACAGACTCCACATTCGTTTCCATCATCTCATTGACAACAATACCTCTATTTACGTGGATAGGAGTATGATTCACTAGTGAAATGTTAGGAGTGACTCCAATTGAATACACAACACTATCACAAGCAATTCGTTGATCACCATTTACTTTAATTCCAGTTACTTCTTCTCCTCCGAGAATAGAATCAATAGTTGTATTTAAATATACCTTTACTCCTGCACTTTCAATTTTTTGTTTTAATAAAAGAGACGTTTTCTCATCTAATTGTCTTCCCATTAATTTATCTGCAACTTCTACAATTGTTACTTTTTTACCTGCATTCACGATAGACCAAGCTGTTTCTAATCCTTGTACGCCTCCCCCAATGTTTACAACACTCTTTTTACCTTCTAAACATGTTTTAAAATCATCCGCGTCATGCATGTCTCTAATCGTAAAGACATTTTTTTTATTTATTCCATCTATTCGTAGCTTCTTATTATTTGCACCTGTACAGATTAACAGTTTGTAATAAGCAATTTTTTCATTATTCGCTGTAACAATATGTTGCTGCTTCGTATCTATTTTTACCACCTTTGTATTTGTAAAAACTGATATATTATTTTTTTGGTACCACTTCTCTTTTTTGATTAAAACTTTTTCGCTATGCAAATCTGTGTATAACTCTTTTGATAGTTTAATTCTGTTATAGGGTAAAGGCGATTCTTCACCAAAAATGAATATATTTGAATCTTTATCATGGTCTCTAACTATTTTTGCAGCATTTACAGCAGCTACTCCGCTTCCGATAATAACAAAATTCTTTTCCATGTCTTCACCTACGTTTTTCTATTAAATAGAGCTTAATAATAAGTCTGTAACAAATGTTGTTGCATGTTTGATTTGTTGTGTTTTTTCTTCACTCTTTGGAGAGAATCTTATGCGAATAGGGAATTCAACATGAGTCATACCTGTAGATTTAATAACATTTGATGTACTTTGGACATTCATGTTTGTTTCATTTAGGTAATCTTGTACTACCTCGATTGCTTCACCACTCCAACCGTATGATCCGAATGCAGCTGCGATTTTCCCTTCTAAGTTCATTTCCTTCACTTCTATTAAAATTTCTTCTAAGTTTCCAATCATATCTGCATATTTAGTTGACGATCCGATGAAGACTGCATCTGCTTCTTGAATACTTCCTAGAATCTGAGCTTTATCCGATTTATCAGCATTAAATACTGTTACTTTAATATTATCTGCCTCGAATGTTTCTTTAATGATATTCGCAATTTTTTTCGTGTTGTTTTTAATAGTTGTATATACAATTGTTACTTTTTTACCTTGCGTTGTATCTTTACTCATTTCTGCATATAAATCGATATATTTTTGGACATCTTTTCGTAAAATGTACCCATGAGATGGAGCGATCATTTGTACATCTAAACCTTCTAATGCCTCTATTAACGTTCTAACATATCTTCTATGTGGATGAATAATTGCATTATAATAACCAATAAAATCTTCTGTGATATCTACATTCGCTTCATCGATAAAAATTTCATCATTCGCTACGTGAGTACTAARAATATCACATGAGAATAAAATTTTATCCTCTATGCAATACGTGATCATTGTTTCTTCTGTATGAAGATATGGGGTTTCCTTAAATTTCAATGTTTTTCCACCAATATCTAATGTGTCACCATCTTTTACAACTAAAAAATTCCTGTTATGCAATTTATACATTTCTTGCAACTCAGGTACTGYAATTTCTGTGCATACAATTGTAGCTTTTGTAGCCCTTGATGCTAGTGCTGCCAAGCCACCTGAATGATCAGGTTCTGTATGATTCACTACAATATATTGAATTTCTTGTGGATCAATTAATTCACTTAAATATTCTACAAATTCTCTTCCAAACTCTAGATCAACTGTATCAATCACTGTTGGTTTTTCAGTTTTTAAAAGATACGCATTATAAGTTGTTCCTTTTGCTAAAATTAAACGATGAAACGGAACTTCTCTATTATCAATTTTTCCAACCCAATATATATCCTCTGTTAGCTTAATTTCTCTATTCATATTTTTCATTCCTCCTGATTGTTATCTGTTAACAACAAATGTATTATAAAAATTTCCCTAAGATAAAAAGATGACTGGAATCACATTTTGCGAAAACAAATAAAAAAAGTACTTTAGTAAATGAAAATCTTTTTCTTTACTAAAGTACTTTTTCACATATTTATTTTGTAGCTACAAGAACTAATGCAGACCCATTAGGTAAATACGCCTCTTTTTTAAAATTACCGAAAGTTTCTACAGCCCGAAAACCACATTCTTTTAACATAGGCAGGAGTTGTTTTTTCGTAATAGGATATAACGGAATACTATTTGACAATTCCTTATCATCCACATTCAATGTTGCAGTAAATAATACTTTTTCTCCTTCTAGCGTATAATTACGCTTAAAGGAGAAATGTTTCTTCTCTAGTACCGGAAATTTGAAATTATTTTCATCTAATACTTTTTCATAATTTACAATTTGAATCATTAGTTTTCCGTTTGCTTTTAATTTTTCATAAGATCCACAGATAAAATTAAAGATTTCTTTCGTATTATCTAAATGAACAAGTGTATTTCCAATACAATAAATACCATCAAATACTCCAGGCACATTTTCAATTTGTTGCATCCCAAATGTATTTACACTAAATATCCCTTCGTAAACTGCAGCCTTCTCTCGAATTTTTGCAGCCAGCGTCTTCTCTGGTTCCATTGCAGTAACAGCAAAACCCTTTTCAACTAGCGCTTGGGCTACATTACCTGTTCCTGCGCCCACATCCAGTATAGAGCTACCTTTTTGTAAATAAGAGACTATAAAATTTATTTGTTTCTCATTTGCAGGAAAAAGTTCATCATAATATGGCGTTAACGTTTGATAGAAAGTCATTATTTATACAGTCCTTTCAGTATCTAGCATTCAAATCATAATCAATTACTACCCGCAAATAGCAGGATAATATATATGAAATGTAAAAAAGCTATTTGAATCAGTTTCCTTATCAAAATATTACTGAACCATCACAAATTTACTGTAATAATTACGAGAAATTATTACAGTAAGGCTTTGGCTAACAACATTACTGTAATAAAAAAGTAAATCGAATTTACAATCTCTAAAATACCCAATTTTAAAATTGAAATATTTCTACCATAAAATATTATGGATCGTACTAAACTTGGTATAAAGATAATGCTAAACCACGGTGATACAATTAAAGTAATAATCACAAGTAAAGAATGGTACCCCCACGAAACCCAACGATACGTTGGATTCTTTTTCTCACGAATCATCGACTTTACATAAAACGTACTTCCCATAAAATATAAAAATGATATCACTGCAATTACACATGCTTTCTCATCAACTGTTTTCATTGTGAAATAATAACTAATTATTCCACCTATACAAAACAAAATAATAGCAAATATATCATTTAACAAAGCTCGTTCGTTTTTTTGACGTGAAAAATAAATATTTATGAAAAAGCATGGAAGCATAACAATGGAGAACAACAAAATACGCCATTCATATATAAGAGCAACGATCGCGAACACACAAGCCACACTAAAATAAAGAAAGAAATAATATAGGTAATACTTCTTTCGGGGGTGTTTTACATACATTAATAAAGGATACGTAGCTAAGTATACGAATAACCATGCCAAAAAAAGTGGAATATGGTACCACGTCCCTTTGCCAATTAATACACCTAAAATAAATGGAATAAGCAACATTCCCCACGCTCCATGCTGCTTTGGAATAATTAACTTCATTCTTTCGACACTCTCCCCCAAAGTTTTGATCAATAATGTCATATCGTACTACATACAAAAATATTTCAAATGTTTTTTATAATGCTTTGCTGCTGAATCAAACAAAAGGATCGAGGTCAATATCTATATAAAATAAATTCCCCATATCCTCTTTCATTAAAGATAAGCTATGTTCAAAGAGGATACTGTGAGTAAAATCACTGCATTATTTTTTCTTTGCAATTTTAAATTCATATGAATGGCTCATTTATTATAGGTTTCCTAAATTCATATAGATTACTAAAACCTAGATACCATAAAGTGAAACTTTAATAATAGCAGCGCTCATCCATAATGAATTCCACACCTTTAATCCAGCTCATCATTTAATATCCCAACCTTGTAGCGCAGTGAATCTAACATATATGAAAATCACTAACGATAAAACTCACTCATTATAAGTGATTTATATCACCACATGAACGCTAAATTGTTGATATCCTTAACCCAGATTAAACATTTAAACTTTATGGAGGTATTCATATGAAACGTATTTTTACCGAAAATTCCGTTATTGGCGATATTGTTACACAATTTCCAAAAGCAAGTGACCTTTTCAAATCATATAGAATAGATTTTTGTTGTGGTGGTAATAGACCGATTATCGATGCTATTAATGAAAGAAGTTTATCCGCAGAAGAAATTTTAACAAAGTTAAATACGCTCTATCATGAAACAAAACAATTAAACGAATCTGAATTTGATTGGAAAACAGCTTCTTATAGCGAATTAATTGATTATATTGTGAATAAACATCATCGCTATTTAAATGAAGAATTACCGTTGTTAAGCCCCTACGTAACAAAAGTGTTACGCGTTCATGGGGCAGGACAACCACATTTAGCTCAAATTCATAAACTATTCCATGAATTAAAAACAGAATTAGAGCAACATTTAATTAAAGAAGAAACAGAAGATTTCCCTTTGATTTTAGCATTTGAACAAAATCCAACTGATGAAAATTATATGAAATTACGCAAAGTAGTAGATGAATTAGAAAATGAACACAACCACGCTGGTGATATTATTAAAGAACTTCGTAAAGTTACAAATGACTTTACTCCTCCAGTAGGCGCTTGTGGCACTTATCGTCTTGTCTATCAACGACTTGAAGCTCTTGAATCTGATTTATTCGAGCATATACATTTAGAAAATAACGTTTTATTTCCGCGTGCAATTGCACAAGTTTAAATAAGAATAAAACAGGATAATTGAAAAGAGGAACAACGACCTCTTTTCAATGAATCCCGTTTTATCTATTACCAAACAGATATCTCCATTCACGAAAATCGTATACCTCCCTCTCTCCTCCCTTATGTTTCACAAACCTTACAAATTCCAATTTTGTTTTTGAAATTCGTCTCATTTTCAATCAAAAGTATGATTTTTATCACTGCTTCATTTTTCTATTTAGGATACATTAATAAGAAAAGCACTATCATTGGGATAATGTTAGGAGTGATGAATACATGTCAGAGATAATAAAAAAACACTTACAGGGAGTTTCCCTCTTTAAAGAACTTTCAGAAGAAGAAATTCAACCAATTGTAGAAATTTCACGAATGCGAATGTATAAAGCAAGATCATTTGTATTTATGCAGGGTGATACTCTTGACCGAGTATTTTTTATTCACTCCGGCAAAGTAAAAATTCAAAAAACAGATGCATCTGGCAAAGAACAAATTGTTTCTATACTTCAAGATGAAGAAATGTTTCCTCACTCCGGCTTCTTTCGAAAAGGTTCATTTCCTGCTCATGCTGAAATTCTTGAAGATGCCCAATTAATTGTCATTCCTATCGTTGATTTTGAGATGATTTTAATTAAGCACCCTGGATTATGTATTAAATTATTTAGAGTTCTTGGAGAAAAAATCGTGGATCTTCAAAATAGATTAGAAGAACAAATTCTTCATGACACATATGCGAGAATTATTATGCTACTGCTACGCTTATGTAAGTCAAATGGTGTACAGATAGATGACAAATATAAAATAACGACCCATTTTACGAACCGCGAACTCGCTAACATGATTGGAACATCAAGAGAAACTATGAGCCGAACTATTACTTACTTAAGAAAAAATGAGATAATTGCTACGGATGAGGATGGTTATTTCCTTATCGATCTAAATAAGTTGGAAAATGAAATTATATAATCAGATGCCAAACTGTCCTAAATCAATATTCTATTCGAAGTCATCCCCCTTTCATTAGTGATACTCCCATCAGCGGAGGCTTTCATCTTCCACTGATGGCGAACCTTCATTACAGCCTTTTACAGGCTGTTTACTCTGCGCTACCTCCCTTTTTCTCTCTAAATCTTGAGATCATAATCTCACCAACTGCGAATAACGAGATGAAAGTAAAAGTGACAAACTTGTTAAAAAAACGAATGTGTGATTTGGCTCACAATTTTATTCCTGCCTTTATGTTACAGTGTAATTGATAATTAATATCAATCATTTCGAGGTGAGAATAATGACAAAGCAAATTAATTTTCATCATACTGTTTATGATTTAACGACTCAATGTCCTGAAGTTCTTCCGATTTTAAAAAATCTTGGATTTGAAAATATAACAAAACCTAATATGCTACAAACCGTTGGACGAGTAATGACGATTCCGAAAGGATGTCTACTGAAAGGTATTTCATTAGACGTAGTAAAAGAGGCTTTTCAAAATAGTGGATTTCACATTAACGAGTAGAGGAGAATCCTTATGAGCGAAATCATTAATAACAGGGAACAAGAAGATATAAATAACGCTGAACGTCAAGCAATCTTAAAGACGATTATTAAAGATCTTCATAACGGAAAAAACATTGAAGATGTAACAGCTCAGTTTCAAGAAGCGATCGGAAATATTACCGTAGCAGAAATTTCAAAGCTCGAACWGGCACTTATGGAGGAAGAAGGAATTCCAGTTGAAGAAGTACAACGCTTATGCTCCGTTCATACAGCTGTTTTTAAAGGATCCATTGAAGAAATTCATCAATCTAATAAACAAGAAGAGCAACCAGGCCATCCCATTTATACATTTAAAATGGAAAACAAAGAAATCGATCTACTTGTGAATTTCAAACTTCAACTTCACTATGAACGTTTTGAAAAAGAAGATAGCGAAGAAAATATTTATAAACTAATAGAAGACTTAAATTTATTAATCGATGTTGATAAACATTATAGCCGGAAAGAAAATCTACTTTTCCCTTATCTAGAGAAATACGGCATTTATGGACCAACTCAAGTTATGTGGGGCGTTGATGACAGAATTCGTGCTGCTATTAAAGAGGCAAAACAAAAATTAGTAAATTATAATCAAGATAAAAAATCAGTCTTAGACAGCGTTTCTTTCGTCATCCATGACGTAACTGAAATGATTTTTAAAGAAGAAAATATTTTATTTCCGATGGCCCTTCAAACTCTTACAGAAGATGAATGGCTAAAAATCGCTCATGAAAGTGATGAAATTGGCTACTGCTTAACAAGTCCTACAAGTACATGGAAACCAGAAAGAAATATGATCAAAGAAGAAGCCCTGTCCGGAGGCCTGATTCGTTTTGAAACAGGTATATTATCTTTAAAACAGTTAGAACTAATGTTAAATCACTTACCTGTTGATATTACATTCATTGATGAAAATGATGTTGTGCGTTACTTCTCTCATGGAAAAGAACGAATCTTTGCTCGTACGAAAGCTGTCATTGGTCGAACAGTGCAAAACTGTCATCCACCAAAAAGCGTTCATGTCGTTGAAAAGCTCTTAGAAGATTTCAAATCTGGAAAAAAAGATTGCGAAGATTTTTGGATTCAATTTCAAGATAAATATGTATATATTCGTTACTTCGCAGTGCGCAATGCAGATGGAAAATATATAGGAACTGTCGAATTCACACAAAACATTCAACCAATTCGTGAGCTCCAAGGAGAAAAACGGATTCTTTCATAATTTATCTCGCATTAACGGGCAGTAAGACCCCCACCTCAAGATTCAAAGAAACCCGAGGTGGATAGGTGAGGGATCAACTGCCCGTAAAAGCCCGATTGGTGAGGGCTAATAATCAGTGGGGGATGAAGACCCTCCCACTGATTAAAGTTTCACTTTATATGAGAATGATAAAGTGAACTCATTGACGATTCAACACAACATATCGACCATTCACAGTAAAACAGCTATCGCGTGGGCGATAGCTGTTTTACTGTTTATTTTGCACATAAGCAGCCAGCGCTTCTAAAGCAGCTTCTGCATCTGACCCTTCTGTTATAATCGTTACACTGCTGCCAGATCCAATCGCTAAGCTCATAATCCCCATTATACTCTTCGCGTTGACTGTTTTACCATCTTTCTCAATGAAAATATCAGCATGAAAACGATTCGCCTCTTGTACAAACAACGCAGCCGGACGTGCTTGCAAGCCGTTTTTTAATGCAACCTCAACCTGTTTTTGAACCATAGCTCCGTTTCTCCCCTTTACCGTTATTTTTTTGCTACCGGTTCCCCCGCGCGTAATTTCTCTGCGATTTCATCGATTTTACGCAAACGATGATTGATACCTGATTTACTGATTTTCCCCCCAGATACCATCTCGCCTAATTCTTTCAATGTTACATCCTGATAATTAATACGTAATTGTGCAATCTCGCGCAGTTTATCTGGCAAGACATCCAGTCCCACCGTCTCATCAATGTAACGAATATTTTCGATTTGCCTTAAAGCAGCACCAATTGTTTTATTTAAATTGGCTGTTTCGCAATTCACTAAACGATTGACTGAATTACGCATATCGCGAACAATACGAATATCTTCAAATCTTAACAACGCATTATGTGCACCAATAATGTTTAGGAACTCCGTAATTTTCTCCGCTTCTTTTAAATACGTAATATACCCTTTACGCCTTTCCAACGTCTTACTATTTAAATCAAATCCGTTCATCAGTTCACATATAGAATCATTATGTTCCTTGTATAGCGAAAAGACCTCTAAATGATAAGATGATGTTTCTGGGTTATTTACTGAACCACCTGCTAAAAATGCACCTCTTAAATACGATCGTTTACAGCATTTCTTTTCAATCAATTCCTGTGAGATATTGCGAATAAATGAAAAGTCTCCTCTTACAATATGCAAATCTGCTAATATTTCACGTGATTTTTCAACAAGCCGAACGATATATACATTATTTTTCTTAAGTCGCATCTTTTTACGAACAAGTAATTCTACCGTTACGTCATATCCTTTTTTCAGCAATGTGTAAATTCTTCTGGCAATTGCTGCATTTTCTGTTTGAATATCAATCGAAAGACGACGGTTTGAAAAAGAAAGTGATCCGTTCATTCGAAGCAATGCTGATAACTCCGCTTTCTCACAGCACTCCTTCATCTCAAGCTTTGTCAGCTCTTTCTTTGTTTCTGATGCAAATGACACAGCCCCACCTCCTTATACGATATTTGGGAACAACAATTTTGTCCTATATGAATGAGTAGCGTTATCTCATAAAGAGATAACGCATGCTTATAACAACGAATATAAAATAGAAGCTAGTTTTAATGTATCATGTCTTACAACTTGATCATCATACTTTGCTAATTCATCTTGAATTAAACGAATCTTACTTTCAGCAAAACGATCTTCATCAACCACAACAGGTTCAGACAGCTCTTCTGCATACAGTTTACGTAATCCAGCAGGAATATCATGATTATTTACAATCGCTGTATCGATGAAAGGTGCTCCAAGATGATCATGCAAAGCTTGCACATGATCAAATGCTGTATACCCCATTGTTTCACCGGCTTGTGTCATGACATTACATACATATGCCTTTTTCGCCTTTGCAGCAAGAACAGCGTCCCCGATTTTTTTCACGATTAAATTCGGTAAGATACTTGTATACAAACTACCCGGACCAAAAACAAGCAAATCAGCCCGCTGAATCTCCATCAATGTCTCATACAGTGGTTCTACATCACTCGGTGTTAAAAATACGCGATTAATCTTTTTCCCAAAATACGGAATTTTCGACTCACCTGTTACAATTTGCCCATCTTCCAGTTCTGCATGAAGCACAACACTTTGATTGGCCGCTGGTAAAACACGCCCTCTTACATTTAACACTTTACTCGTTTCTGTAATGGCATGGAAAAAGTCTCCTGTAATCGACGTCATCCCAGCTAGCAATAAATTACCTAATGCATGACCCGTTAAACCTTCTCCGGATGTAAAACGATGTTGAAATAAAGCTTCCACAAGCGGCTCTACATCTGATAACGCAACAAGTACGTTACGAATGTCGCCTGGTGGTGGAATTTCTAACTCATCACGCAATCTACCTGAACTGCCACCATCATCAGCTACTGTAACAACCGCTGTAATATCAACAGGATATTTCTTCAATCCTCTTAATAAAACAGATAGTCCAGTTCCTCCTCCCATGATGACAATTTTAGGTTTTCTCTCTTTTTTCATCCCTTAATGGCCCTTTCTCTTCTCCACATCACGATGAGATACATGAACGATATATTCTGGTTTCAAATGTTTTCCAAGGTATTCTGCAAGCGTAACAGAACGATGTTGCCCACCTGTACATCCAATTGCAATTACAAGTTGACTCTTACCTTCTCTTTTATAATGAGGAAGCATGAAAGTAATGAGATCCGTCAGCTTTTCTAAAAATTTATGTGTTTCATTAAATTTGAGCACATATGACGAAACTTCTTCATCCAGTCCTGTTAAAGGCTTCATCTGTGGAATATAATATGGATTTGGTAAAAAACGAACATCAAATACTAAATCAGCATCAATCGGAATACCGTACTTAAATCCAAATGACATCACATTTACACGAAACGCTTGCTCATTTTCTGTTGAAAACAGATGAACAATTTTCTCGCGCAATTCTTTCGGTTTTAACTCAGACGTATCGAGTACAATATTAGCTCTTGCCTTCATGTCTGTTAATAAATTACGCTCTGCCTCAATCCCTTTTAACGGCAAACCAGTCGGCGCAAGCGGATGCGAACGTCTCGTTTCTTTGTAACGCGTTACAAGCGTGCTATCTTTAGCATCTAAAAATAAAATATGAGGAATGATCCAAGTGCGTTCTGATAAATCATCAAGCGCTCCCCATAAATGTTCAAAAAATTCGCGGCCACGTAAATCAATACCAAGTGCCACTTTATTCATTTTTCCTTTCGAGTCTGCCATAAGTTCAACAAACTTCGGCAATAACATCGGTGGTAAGTTATCTACACAAAAATATCCTAAATCTTCAAAACTTTGTAAGGCTACTGTTTTTCCTGCACCGGACATTCCTGTAATAATTACCATTTTAATATCATTATTCGCTGTCATTGTATCCCCTCCTTGACGGTTTAGCTCGGATCCAATCGATATGAAAGTAATTCAAAGTCTGGTGTATATACAAACGTACCGTAGATTATTCCATTTCCTTTAATTAAATAATCAATAATGTGATAATCTCCTGGTGCCATTGCTAACTCATCAATTTTATCAAATGTATGCCAGCCTATGATGCCTTCTTCGCTTTCCAATTTGTTTTCTCCTGCAAAATCTGTCGCTAAAAAGGAGAACATCATCCATTCAGAAACAACTTTATCACCTTCTTGAATGACAAAAGTGAAGACCCCCTTTAACGCTGGGTTCTTTAAATAAATACCTGTTTCTTCACGATATTCGCGAACAACGGAATCTCTTACTGTTTCACCGCGTTCCATTTTCCCGCCCGGTGCAACCCACCAGCTCCGACGAGGTTTTTGTAATAGGWGAACTTCATTATCTTTGATTAACACACAGTTTGTTACTCTTTGCATGTTTCTTCACCTCAGCTACTTATGATGAATTTCTTCATCACATACTCATTTCATTATACTATCAAAAACACTTTGTCACAATGAAGGAGCTCCTGGCCTAAAGAAACAAAAAAACGATGGAAATTAATTCCCATCGCTGTTGGATTACAAAATAGAATCCCTCACAATTGGCATATCTTATACGCAATATACAAAGATCAAGTCAAATCTTTTAACTCATTATTTGGTAAGGAGACGTAAATCCTTATTGATCATCCACAATAATATACGCTGTTCTGATTGGCCCATGTACACCTACGACGAGATTCATTTCAATATCTGCACTATTTGACGGACCAGAAACGAAATTCACACAAGCTGGCAATTTGTCTCCCGCTTTATTTTGATGGTGAATGACTTTTGTAGCCTGGGTTAACCTTGGCACAATCGTACTTTTAGGAACAATTGCAATATATGACTTAGGAAGAAGACTAACGTGCCTTCCTTTTAATCCATCATTAAATAGAACAACGGTTCCTGATTCAGCAAGAGCGATATCACTGAACGTAATGCCAAGGTCAGCAGCTTTCGCAAATTCTATGTTCTCTTCTTTATGATCTAAGCCCCACTTACGAAAATGTATTGTACCTTCATTGCTTAAAAATTGACTGAGACCATATTCCTTGAACCGTTCATCATTAGAATACATAACAGATTGGATATTCCACTCTGTTAGAAAAGATTGTAATGTTTCAACAAGCCTGGCCTTTGTTGTTCGCTTAACTTGTGTATGAATTACCTCACATTGCTCTATTAACTTTAGTACAAGTTCATCTTGTGTTAATCCGTCAAAAACAGTCCACTGCGGAGAAAAAGACCAGTTCGGTTTTTTTACTGCTTCCGGACGTTTTCTGCCAAGCTTTTCTGATAATTGGAATAAAAATTCCTCACGATTTTGGATGGCCATTATCGTTCTCCTTTACACGTTTTTTAAACCAATCTCTAAACGGTTGTTTTTCTGGAACTGGAAAATCTCTCGCATCCGTCCAAGCTTTTAACGGACCGATTCCACGCTCGATCTTGTCCCCTTTTGTAAGAGGCTTTAATGCATACGGAGCGGTCTTTGTAGCAAGGGAAAATAACCTGGAGCTATTCACCGCTTTTTCAAAACCTTTCATAGCCACGTTCCAAGCTACAGGTGATTGTTTCGCTTCTTCTACAATGTGGCGGCGATGTTTAATTAATAAATCGTGTAACGGTATTTTCACTGGACACGCTTCTGTACAAGCTCCACAAAGGCTAGATGCATAAGGTAAATCTTTATATTCATCATATCCTCCTAAAAGTGGTGTCAACACAGCTCCAATCGGTCCTGGATAAATGGAGCCATACGCATGTCCACCGATATGCCGATATATGGGACATACATTAATACATGCCGCACAGCGAATGCACTGAAGGATACTTTGAAATTCTGTTCCTAAAATATTAGAACGACCATTATCAACAATGACTAAATGAAATTCCTCAGGTCCGTCTGTCCCGCCGGGCTCGGTTAACCCTGTAATATAACTTGTTAACTTTTGTCCTACAGAACTTCGGCATAGAAGTGTTACTAATACATCAAGCTCTTCCCATGTCGGAACAATACGTTCCATTCCCATAACTGTAATTAACGTTTTCGGAAGCGTCGTGGTAAGTCTTGCATTTCCTTCGTTTGCCACGATAGAAATAGACCCAGACTCTGCAACAGCAAAGTTACATCCTGTCACCCCTACATCCGCTGTAAAAAAATCATCACGCAAATAATTCCTTACAAACCTCGCCATTTCCGTAGGATCAGATGTTCCAGTATAATCTAACTTTGTTTTAAATATTTCACAAATGTGTTCTTTATCCTTATGAAGACACGGAACAACAATATGTGATGGAGGATCGTGGTCGTTCACTTGCAGAATAAATTCGGCAAGGTCCGTTTCTAACACTTCTCCTCCAACCTCTTCAATCGCTTCATTTAAACTAATCTCTTCCGTTACCATAGATTTTGATTTCACAATTTTTTTCGCGTTTTTCTTTTTTACAATCCCTTTTACATATTCCCTTGCGTCTTCTGCAGTCTTTGCAAAATAAACAAAACCACCGTTTTTCTCAATATTTTCACTCAGTTGATACAAATAATAATCAAGGTTTTCTAATGTATGCTTTCGAATTTCTTCCCCTAAAGCTCGCCATTCCTCCCAATTCCCAAGACTCTCAGTAGCTTTTAATTTCTTGCCTCTAAGACCATCTTGTGCTTTCCTGACAGCCTGTCTCATGAATTGATCCCCTATACCTGTTTCAGCACGCTTATGAAAAGGATCGTTCCCAATTTTCATTCCCATCTTTATATCCCCCCTCTTATTTTCGATCTTCATTTAATACTTGAGCAATATGCTTTACATCAATTGGGTAACCATTGCGTGTTAAACGTCCTTTTATATTCATTAAGCAGCTACAATCCATCCCGATTAACAGTTCTGCACCGGTTTCCATAATATGCTTTACTTTTTCATCGACCATTTGCTCAGAGATTTCTGGCATTTTCACTGAGAATGTGCCCCCAAATCCACAGCAATCATAATTATGTGATAACGAAACAACTTCCAGTCCCTTTACACATTTTAATAATTTTTGCGGCGGTTCCTTAATCCCCATTAATCGGCTCATATGGCAAGATGTATGAACCGTTGCTTTTTTATGAAGCTCCGCACCTAAGTCTTCTTTCCCTAATACTTCAACAAGAAACTGTGTGAATTCATATGTTTTATTTGCAAGTTCAGTAGCTTTTTTCTTCCACTCTGCTTCACTTTCAGAAAATAAACTAGAAAACTCGTGAACCATCATAGCGCAAGATCCTGATGGCGCTACAACATATTCCGAATTCGCAAAAGCTTTAATCATATGTTTTGCAGCTGTTCTTGTTTCTTTATGATAACCGCTATTATAAGCAGGCTGTCCGCAGCAGGKTTGGTCTTTAGGGAAATCAACTTCACACCCTAAATCTTCAAGAATTTCCACAACATCTTTTCCTACTTCTGGATAAAAAACATCTACAACACAAGTGATAAATATTGACACTTTCATATTTTACACCCCCAAATAAAGTAAAGTAGCCTGTCATGAATTGTACTTTTACAGAAGGTTTACCTTCCTACCAAATGTTGAAAGGCAAGATAAAGCAGAAAAGTAAGCTCAAGTAACTTTTTCACCAAAAGGATCGCTTTCGTATATTTTTGGTAAAAAATACAAAAAATATAAATGCAAATAACAAAAAAAGTGATTGAGAGCTATCTCTCAATCACTTTTTCTTACTAAAATACGATACAATCGCAAACCCTAAAATAAACGTAATAATAGAACTTACAATCGACATACCACCGGCTGGAATCCCAGGAAACACTACTGCAATCGATCCGATGACAAGCCCAATAATTGCAGCGAATGTTGCACTTTTAAAATGTGCTAATAAGTAGCTAATCCCTTTACTACTCACCACAAATCCAACCATAACACCTGCACCAATGACTGCAATTAGCGGTAGGTTTAATGTTGTTAATGCATTAATCGCTGTTGGATATACACCAATAATTAATAAAATAAATGATCCGCTAATCCCTGGAAGTAGCATAGCCATACTTGCCATCCAACCTGCCAAAAATAGTCCAATTGTATTTAAAATTGTTAACGTAGTAATCGGATCTGCCGCTTTATCTGGCTTAAAAAATGCTGTTACAGCTACAAGAGCCGCTGCAACGATTAGTAGAACAATATGTCCTGCTTTAAATGTTTCCTTTGCATTTGCTTCCTTCATTAACATTGGTAAATTACTCAAGATTAAACCAAGGAAGAAAAACTGCGTTGGCTCATAATGATTTGCCAGTAAATACTTAATCACATGACTTAATGTTAAAAATGCCACCGCTACACCAGCAGCAAGCGGAATTAAAAAGCCTAAATGTTTTTTCCATTCACGACTAAAGAATCCGCTAATTGCCGCAAGCAATCTTTCATAAATCCCTAGTACAACAGCAATTGTCCCGCCGCTTACACCAGGAATTAAATCACTAACTCCCATACAAAAACCACGATATATATTACGCCATTCCATACTGAATAAACTCCTCATTTCCCATAATCATTTTTTTCGTAAATTCTAGTATAACAATAACTATTTGTGCGTCCCATGAGAAATTTGACAAACATTTGACATTTTAGGCAGAAATTGAACTACCCCCACCTTCACTTCGTTTAGAGGAGGGGGTCTTCTCGGTTAAAATGATAAAAAAAGAAAGCTACCATCTATGAAGGTAACTTTCTTCTTTAAAAGGATTCATATCCTTATTTTTCTGTTACAGTTTTTAATTCCTCTAACAACTCTTCTACATAATGCTGTGCACTTTGTGCTGCGATACTACCATCGCCAGTTGCTGTTACAATTTGACGAAGCATTTTTTCGCGAACATCACCAGCTGCGAAAATACCAGGAACTTTCGTTTCCATACGTTCATTTGTTTCAATATAACCATTTTCATTTGTAATGCCAAGCTCAGTAAATGGTTTTGATAGTGGTAACATTCCGATATAGATAAAAGCACCATCTGCTTTAAATTCTTGTTCTTCACCAGTGTTAACATCTACAAGTGTTACACTACCTACTTTACCATTCTCTTCGTTAATTTCTTTTACAGTATGATTCCAAATGAAGTCCACTTTCTCATTTTGGAAAGCACGGTCTTGAAGAATTTTCTGTGCGCGAAGAGCATCACGACGGTGAACGATTGTTACTTTTGATGCGAAACGTGTTAAATACACACCTTCCTCAACAGCAGAATCTCCACCGCCAACAACAACAAGTTCTTTCCCTTTAAAGAAAGCGCCGTCACATACCGCGCAATATGATACACCACGGCCGCCAAGTTCTTTTTCACCTGGTACACCGATTTTTTTATACTCTGCACCACTTGCAACAATAATCGCGCGTGTTTTGTATTCTTTTTTACCAGCTACAACTGTTTTATATTCTTTGCCATCGATGACTTCTTTCACATCACCATATGCATATTCAGCACCGAATTTCTTCGCATGCTCGAACATTTTATTTGATAAATCAGGTCCTAAAATAGATTCATAACCTGGATAGTTTTCTACATCTTCTGTGTTTGCCATTTGTCCGCCTGGAATACCACGTTCAAGCATAAGCGTGCTTAAATTTGCACGAGACGTATACACTGCAGCTGTCATCCCAGCTGGCCCAGCACCAATAATAATGACATCATAAATTTTTTCTTCTGACACACTATTCACTCCTATTCATTCCTACCATAACTTACTCTCATTATACTGTTAGCATCTGTTTTTTCCCAATGATTTGCCTACGTGTGAGTACGCTTTACTACTTGCACATATTTTCTCACAGTTGCCACAGATACATTATATATATTTCCAAGTTCGGCCTGTGTCATTTTATTTCTCTGTTCTCCGCGCACAATATACTCGATTGCCGCAGACCAACCAAACACGTTTGTAAATACCGTCCCAGATGTATATAGGCGTATAAAGGTACAAAACCAAAAATGTAAGCACTCTTCAATCAATTCATCTTCTTTATTTGTATAGTTATATAAGGCATCCGCAATCCGAATACATTGTTCAAACGGTTGTAACTCGCTCGGAATACTCTTATGACTGCTCATTAAAAAGAAGTATTTTGCCAGTTGCGAAACAATTGGCACACGATTTTTCGCCTGCGTCACATCAAAGAAAAAGCCAATCTTCTCAGGTGTTGTTAATTCATTCATTAAATACAGTGCTAACATTTGCTCTTCTAACGTTGTACTTTGCTGGAAAGATTTCCTCAGCTCTTCAAACAAAACATTCTGTCCTTCATCAGCTAAATGCAGGGCATTCCACGGCTCTTTCCCTTTTTTATCAGGGTGTAATTCTACAACAGATTGCCACATCTTTTCCGCTGTCTGTTGATCTTTTATCATATAAGCAGAGTATGCAAACCAATAGTAAAAGCTGACATCTCCTTCATAACCTTGACGCTTTAATAACCTTAACCATTTATATGCCGATGCAAAGTGACCAATTGTCGCGAATGTTGTTCCTAGCTTCAATCGATGCTCAAATGACATCGGATATACGGATTCTAGTTGCTTCGCTAACGCTTCTACTTGCTTATGCTCTCCAATTGAATATAGAAAAATAAGCGTATTACATAACGCATGCATATTACCAGGATTTTTCTCTAAAATCATCTCTGTTAACTTTAATGCTTTATCTACATTTCCTAACTGAAAATGAGCAATTGCTAAATTATTATAACCCGACCAAAATTCTGGATAATCTTTCGTAACAACTTCAAGTGTAGCAATTGCTTCTTCTAATTGTCCGTTGCGAATATAACGGTTCGCTTGTTCCTGCATGACAATTAACTCATCTTCATCTTCAAACTCTTCCGCATCCATTGATTCTTCTTCCATAATTTCAAGCAATTCTAACGTCTCTTCCACAAATTCCTTCTCTGTAGCTATCTCTAAATATTGCTCCGCATACTTCTTCGCCTGCTGAAACAAGCCAAGATATGCGTAATTATTTGCTACAAAATAATAGCACTGTTCAATATTAGAATTCGAACGAATCAGTTTCAAGAAAATTTGATTTGATTCTTGATACTCACCGACTTCCGATAATACCGTAGCTAATTGACATAAAATAAACGGCTCTTTCTCACTTTGTGCCGCTCTTCGAAAATATTTAATCGCATCTTGTAATTTATGATTGCGATAAGACTTCATCCCTTTTTTATAAAAGAAATCAGCTAATTGATTAAAAGAGATAACTTGTCCGTTCTCCTTAAATATTCTTTGATTTTTCCCCATATATCCTCCAGTTTTTTGTTTTCTTCGTTCACACCTTCTTCTATTTATAAGTATAAACGATTCCGTAAAAAACAAAACAGTATATTATAATCAATTATTTCCTTTTTATTCATAAAAAGAGAAGAGAAATGTTACATTTTTAACATTGACTTTCTCCTCTCTGCCATCTCTTCCTTCGTATAAATGATACGCATTGGATTTCCACCTACAAAAGCACCGCTTGGTACATCACGGTGAACAAGCGTACCTGCTGAAACAATAGCACCGTCCCCAATCTTCACACCTGGCAATACAGTTGAATTTGCTCCAATCATCACTTCATTCCCTATGATTACTTCTCCAAGACGATATTCCGTAATTAAATATTCGTGAGCTAAAATCGTTGTATTGTAGCCAATTATTGAATTTGCTCCAACTGTAATCTTTTCTGGAAACATAGTATCAGGCATAGCCATAAGTGCAAATGATGTTTGCTCTCCGACTTTCATCCGTAAAAACGTGCGATACAACCAGTTCTTCACAGATAAAAATGGCGTATAGCGTGCAATTTGAATAACAATAAAATTTTTCATTACCTTAAAGAAGGATACTGTTTTATACACATTCCATAATGAATTTGCTCCTGAAACAGGGTAGCGCGTTGTCCGTCGCACTTTGCTCTCTCCCCTTATCTACTATTCAGACAAAATGGATAATAAATCACTCATTTTATCTAGTACATAATCCGGCTTATACGATTCTAAGTACTCTCTACCTTTAATCGTCCATGCCACTGCTGCTGTTTTCGTACCTGCGTTTTGTCCGCCTACTATATCATGATGGTTATCACCAACCATTAATGTTTCTTCCGGTTTTGCATCCAATAGTTTCAATGCTTTTTGAATGGGTTCTGGATGTGGTTTCACGTGTTCTACATCATCAATTGTTACAACAACATCAAAGAACTCCTTTAATTTTGAAAGCTTTAAACCCATTTCTACTGTTTGTCTCGCCTTCGTGGTCACAATTCCAATTTTATAACCTTGTTTCTTTAATTCCTGAACGGTTTCATAGACAGTTTCATATTCTTCCACTAGTTCATCATGATGGTCATGATTAAACTGACGATAGCACTGAATCATCTCATCTACCTTGCCCTCATCCATTGAACGAAACGTCTCATGCAAAGATGGACCGATAAATGGCAATATATCTTCGCGCTTATACTGATCTGGATAGTACTTATTTAACGTGTGTAAAAAAGAAGAAATAATAAGTTCATTTGTATTTATTAATGTTCCATCTAAATCAAATAACACTGTATTTATTTTCATATGCTAAGGTCCTTTCACTGCCTGAATATGAAAGAAGCAGCATCTCATATAAGATGCTACTTTTCTCTAGTTTTCTGAATATCTTTTATCAGCTTGCCCCATTATACGTCTCACAATAATGAAAATGATAGAAATAGCAACAAGCCCGATGGACATCACTTGCGCAATGCGAAGCGGTCCTAACATTAAGCTATCCGTACGTAAGCCTTCCACAAAGAAACGTCCAACTGAATACCAAATTAAATACGTAAAGAATAATTCACCACGGCGTAAATTCGCTTTGCGTAATAACAATAATAGAATTACACCTGCAAAATTCCATAATGATTCATATAAGAACGTTGGATGATAATATACACCATTAATATACATTTGATTCACAATAAACTCTGGTAAATGTAAGCCTTCTAAAAACTGTCTTGTTACTTCACCGCCGTGAGCCTCTTGGTTCATAAAATTTCCCCATCGGCCAATTGCTTGTCCAAGAAGAATACTTGGTGCTGCAATATCAGCCAGCTTCCAGAAGGAAATACCACGTTTTTTCGCAAAGAAAATCCCCGTAATCACCGCTCCGATTAAACCACCATGAATCGCCAATCCACCTTGACGAATATTAATAATTTGCCTTGGGTCTTGCACATAATATTCCCACTCAAAAATAACATAGTATGCGCGTGCGCAAATAATCGCGATTGGTACCGCAATTAAAACAAGATCGACAAAAGTATCTTTTGGAATACCTAATCGTTCACCCTCGCGCGTAGCTAACCAAAGTCCAAGCAAAACACCTGTCCCAATAATAACCCCATACCAATAGACTGGGAATGGTCCAAGCTGAATCGCTACACGATCTAGCTGTGGTACAGAACCTAACAGCATATGTATGACCTCTCTCTCCAAACTTATTCTTGATTTCCTAGTTCAATCGCACTCATTAAGCGCTCAGAAAATTGTTGTGCTGCATTGACTCCCATTCGTTTTAATCTGAAGTTCATTGCTGCTACTTCAATAATAACAGCCAAGTTTCGGCCAGGACGAACTGGAAGTGTAATCTTCGTAAGTTCTGTATCTATAATTTTCATTTTCTCTTCATCAAGACCTAGACGATCATAGTTTTTCTTTTGATCCCAAATCTCAAGATTAATCACAAGTGTAATACGCTTGTAGTTTCGCACAGCCCCTGCACCAAATAACGTCATGACGTTAATAATACCTAGACCACGAATTTCTAGTAAATGCTCAATTAAATCTGGCGAGCTTCCTACTAACGTATCTTCATCTTCTTGACGAATTTCTACGCTATCATCCGCAACTAAGCGGTGACCGCGTTTAACAAGTTCAAGTGCTGTTTCACTTTTCCCGACGCCGCTTTGACCTGTAATTAAAACACCAACACCGTAAATATCTACTAATACACCGTGAACGGCAGTTGTTGGTGCTAACTTACCTTCTAAATAATTTGTTAAACGACTTGATAGTCTTGTCGTCGTTTGGGAAGAGCGTAAAAGAGGCACACCAAACTCACGTGATGCTTGCAATAATTCTCCAGGTACATCTTGACTACGCGTTACAATAATACACGGCGTCTCTTCTGTACAAAGAGCTGTCATTCYTTCTTGCTTTTGCTCAGTTGTTAATGTATCAAAAAAAGTAAGCTCCGTTTTTCCAAGAAGCTGTACGCGATCTGCTGGATAATATGTAAAGAATCCTGCCATTTCAATTCCAGGTCGCGATAAATCACTTGTATCAATTGGACGATGAATTCCTTCCTCACCACTTACTAATTCCAATTGAAATTGCTCAATTAAACAAAGAATCTGTCATCTCTAATGTAATTGCATTAATTACAATTAGGAAGAAACCAAATGTTAAAACAGTAATCGGTAACGTAATTAAAATTAATAACGGTTTTACAAACACATTTAAAATCGACAAAATAATGCTCGCGATAATCGCGGTTTGTATGTTTTCTATGTAAAATGCGTCTGGTGCAATTCCCTTTAGAAGACCTGATACAACAATTAATACGACGCTATTTACAAGAAGTGATAGAATCCATCTCATTTTCTTACACATCCTTTTGATATATATACTTAATCATACGCTAATGGATAGCAAACGCCAAGTAACCATAAAAAAAGCGAGGGAAAACCTTTCTTTTTTGGTGGGAAGAGAGCATCCACCCATCCATAGGGGGGACAGATCCTTTTTTCGCCCCATCCCAGGAGGAAATGAGTAGAAGTCTCCTTTTGGCTTCATAGTCATGATTTGTATGCTGAAAACCGAAATGAGTTTATCCCGCATTAACGGACAGTAACACTCCCACCTCAAAATTCAGCGAAAGCAAAGAAGTTAGGTGGGAGATGAACTGTCCGTAAAAGCCCGATTCGTTCAACTCATAATCAGTGGGGGATGAAGAAAACCCCCACTGATTAAAGTTTCACTTTATATAACAACTTATTCCAGCCCTTATACTTGTATACCTGCCACGCTAAATCCTCTCCCAAACTAAAACAAGGAGCTAGCCAATTGGCTTAGCTCCCTACTTCAACCCCATTCATCTTCTCTTTCATACGAGCCGTATCACGCTCTAAAATCTCTTTTAAATACTTCCCTGTATACGAACGTTCTTCTTTTACAACTTGCTCCGGCGTACCTGATGCAACGATTTGACCACCTTTGTCTCCGCCTTCTGGACCAAGGTCAACAATGTAATCTGCTGTCTTAATTACATCTAAGTTATGCTCGATAACAAGCACAGTTTCCCCACTTTCAACAAGGCGCTGTAATACTTCTAGAAGTCGTGCAATATCATGTGCATGTAAGCCGGTTGTCGGCTCATCTAAAATATATAACGTACGACCTGTAGAACGGCGATGTAATTCAGATGCAAGTTTCACACGCTGCGCTTCACCACCCGATAATGTAGTAGCCGGCTGCCCTAATTTCATATAGCCTAGCCCTACATCTACAAGCGTCTGCAACTTCCGTTTAATTTTCGGGATGTTGGCAAAGAATTCTACCCCATCTTCAATCGTCATTCCTAGTACTTCAGAAATGTTCTTATCTTTATATTTCACTTCTAACGTTTCACGATTATAACGTTTTCCATGACATACTTCACATGGAACATATACATCCGGTAAGAAATGCATTTCAATTTTAATAATCCCATCACCGCGGCAAGCCTCACAACGGCCACCTTTCACGTTAAAACTAAAACGTCCCTTTTGATACCCACGTACTTTTGCTTCATTCGTTTGCGCAAACACATCACGGATATCATCGAAAACGCCTGTGTATGTCGCTGGATTCGAGCGCGGTGTACGTCCGATTGGTGATTGATCAATATCAATAACTTTATCTAAATGCTCAAGGCCTTTAATTTCCTTATGAGCTCCTGGCTTACTTTTCGCTTTATATAATTTCTGTGCTAACGATTTATATAGAACTTCATTGATCATCGTACTTTTTCCTGATCCAGATACGCCGGTTACTGCTACAAATGTCCCAAGCGGGAATGACATCTTCGCATTTTTTAAGTTATTTTCTTTTGCACCAATAATCTCGACCTTACGCCCATCCCCTTTACGTCTCTCAAGTGGGACCGGAATAAATTTCTTACCGCTTAAATATTGCCCTGTTAATGAATTATCATCATTCATCACTTCATCTGGCGAGCCAGATGACACAACTTGCCCACCATGAATTCCTGCGCCAGGGCCAATATCAAGTAAATAATCGGCCGCCATCATTGTATCTTCATCATGTTCAACAACGATTAGCGTATTTCCTAAATCACGCATTTCCTGTAATGTACGAATCAGGCGATCATTGTCACGCTGATGTAAGCCGATAGAAGGTTCATCAAGAATATATAATACACCAGTTAAACGAGAACCAATTTGCGTTGCAAGACGAATACGCTGTGCTTCCCCACCTGATAATGTTCCTGCTGCACGGCTTAATGTTAAATAATCAAGTCCAACGTTAATTAAGAAACTTACGCGCTCTTTAATTTCACGTAAAATTAAACGAGCAATCTTTTCTTGTTTTTCTGTCAGTTCAATGCCCTCGAAGAAATCATAAACTTCTTGAACAGAGTACTTCGTTACATCCGCAATCGTTTTTCCGCCAACAAAAACAGCTAAGCTTTCTGGCTTCAAGCGGCCGCCCTTACATTTCGGACACGCCTGCTCCGCCATATACTTCTCCATTTGTTCACGAATGTAATCAGAACTTGTTTCACGGTAGCGACGTTCAATATTTGGAATAACTCCTTCAAATAAAATATCACTTTCTTTCACTTGTCCAAAGTCATTCACATAACGGAAATAAACCTTCTCTTCTCCACTTCCGTACAACACTTTATCAAATAACTCTTTCGGTATATCCTTCACAGGCATATCCATATCAATGCCGTAATGATTACACACAGATTGCAGTAATTGCGGATAATATTGCGAACTAGTCGGTTCCCAAGGGGCAATCGCATGCCCATTTAACGATAAGTCCCAATTTGGAATTACAAGTTCTAAATCTACCTCTAATTTTGAGCCAAGCCCATCACAAGACGGACACGCACCAAATGGGCTATTGAAAGAGAACATACGAGGTTCTAATTCACCGATTGAAAAACCACAATGCGGGCAAGCATGATGCTCACTAAATAAAAGCTCCTCTTCTCCAATCACATCGATTAATACACGACCTCCACCTAGTTTCAATGCACTTTCAAGAGAATCTGCAAGGCGGCTTGCAACCCCTTCTTTCACAACGATACGGTCAATTACGACTTCAATGGAATGCTTCTTGTTTTTATCTAACGTAATTTCTTCAGACACATCAAGCATTTCTCCATCAACACGAACGCGAACATAACCTTGTTTCTTTATATCCTCTAATACTTTCACATGTGCACCTTTACGACCTGATACAATCGGTGCTAACACTTGTAATTTCGTGCGCTCTGGATATTCTAAAACACGGTCTACCATTTGTTCTACCGTTTGTGATGTAATTTCAATCCCGTGGTTCGGACAGATCGGTGTCCCAATACGCGCAAATAATAGGCGTAAATAATCATAAATCTCTGTCACCGTTCCGACTGTTGAACGTGGGTTACGACTCGTCGTTTTTTGATCAATTGAAATTGCTGGCGATAACCCTTCAATTGTATCCACATCCGGTTTATCCATTTGCCCTAAAAATTGGCGCGCATACGCGGATAAAGACTCCACGTATCTGCGCTGCCCTTCTGCATAAATCGTATCAAATGCTAATGATGATTTCCCTGAACCAGACAGACCTGTCACAACAACGAGCTGATTTCTCGGAATGGTTACATCAATATTTTTCAAGTTATGCGCCCTCGCACCTTTTACTACGATAAAATCTTTGCTCACTATTTTCACCCTTCCGCTTTTAATTCTAGCAGTAAATCTCTCAGCTCAGCTGCACGCTCGAAGTCAAGTGCCTTTGCCGCTTCCTTCATTTCTGCTTCCATCTTCGCGATTGTTTTTTCTCGTTCTTTCTTCGTCATTTTCTTAGCCGGCCCAGCTTCATATACTTCTGTTTCTTCTGCGGCTGTTGTTGCACGAATCACGTCACGTACTTCTTTTTGAATTGTTTTCGGTGTAATGCCATGTTCCTCGTTGTAAGCTTCTTGCTTTTGACGACGGCGTTTCGTCTCTTCAATTGCAATTCCCATCGATCTCGTTATGCGATCTGCGTACATGATTACATGACCGTGTTCATTACGCGCGGCACGACCAATTGTCTGAATCAATGATCGCTCTGAACGTAAGAATCCTTCTTTGTCCGCATCTAAAATCGCTACGAGTGATACTTCTGGAATATCAAGCCCTTCTCGCAACAAGTTAATACCAATAAGCACATCAAATTTGCCAAGGCGAAGATCTCGAATAATCTCAATCCGCTCTAGCGTTTTAATTTCAGAATGTAAGTAGTTTACTTTAATACCAACATCTTTTAAATAATCTGTTAAATCCTCTGACATTTTCTTTGTTAATGTCGTAATCAATACACGCTCATTTTTCGCAATGCGATCATGGATTTCTCCTAATAAATCATCTATTTGCCCTTCAATTGGTCTTACATCAATTTGCGGATCTAAAAGCCCCGTTGGACGGATAATTTGCTCCACAACTTCCGGTGTAAGCTCTAGTTCATATGGGCCCGGCGTTGCTGATACATACACAACTTGATTCGTTTTCTCTTCAAACTCTTCAAACATAAGCGGTCTATTATCCATCGCTGACGGCAAGCGAAATCCATGGTCAACAAGCACTTGTTTACGCGCTTGGTCCCCATTATACATCGCTCTTACTTGCGGCACTGTTACATGCGACTCATCCATAACAATTAGGAAATCTTTAGGGAAATAATCTATTAATGTATATGGTGTTGAACCAGCTGGACGGAGCGTCAAATGACGGGAGTAGTTTTCAATCCCCGAACAAAAKCCCATCTCKCGCATCATTTCTAAATCGTAACGMGTTCGCTGCTCAATACGCTGGGCTTCTAACAATTTACCGTTATCATTTAATTCTTTTAAACGCTCTTCTAATTCTTTTTCAATATTTTCAATGGCAACTTTCATTTTTTCTTCACGTGTAACGAAGTGAGATGCCGGGAAGATTGCTACATGTTCACGTTCTGCTAATACTTCACCTGTTAAGGCATTCACTTCACGGATACGATCAATCTCATCGCCAAAAAACTCAATCCGAATACAATGTTCATCAAGCGATGCTGGGAAAATCTCAACTACATCTCCGCGCACTCGAAATGTTCCGCGTTTAAAATCAATATCATTACGACCGTACTGCACATCAACAAGTTCACGAAGCAATTGATTACGGTCCTTTTCCATACCAACGCGCAAAGAAACCACAAGTTCACGGTATTCTTCTGGCGAACCTAAGCCGTAAATACAAGAAACACTTGCTACAATAATGACATCATCTCGTTCAAATAAAGCTGATGTCGCTGAGTGACGTAATTTATCAATCTCATCATTGATTTGTGCATCTTTTTCAATAAACGTATCGGTTTGTGGTACATACGCTTCCGGTTGATAATAATCGTAATAACTCACAAAATACTCAACAGCATTGTTCGGAAAGAAATCTTTGAGTTCACTATACAGTTGTCCTGCTAATGTTTTATTATGAGCCATTACAAGTGTTGGCTTCTTCACTTCTTTAATAACATTCGAAATCGTAAATGTCTTTCCCGTTCCTGTCGCTCCAAGCAACACTTGATGTTTCTTACCATTATTAATCCCCGCTATCAGCTGCTTTATCGCTCTTGGCTGATCACCTTGCGGGGAATATTCTGAGACAATCTCAAATTGATGTTCCAAACAAAACCGACCTCCTCGTAAAAAATCTGTATTCCCATTTTACCACGAATGCCCATGAAAAAACCAAGAAAACGAACAGATATTCGGTAAAGTTTTCGACAATATAAAGTGAAACTTCCATCAGTAGGGGTTTTCTTCATCTCTACTGATGGTTAATGAATCTATCTTTTACGGGCAGTTGTCCCCCGCCTATCTTCCTCGTTTCTCTCTGAATCTTGAGATGGGGGTCTTACTGCCCGCAAATAGCGGGATAAACATAGCAAAAGGAAGGTTTCTTTTTTTATAAGCTCCTTCCTTTTTTAATCCCATTTATTTTGCCGGTATACGAAACAGGTCATATCCATTATGACCTGTTTCTTTCACACAATCATGTAGCGTATACCCTATATCTTCACGAGTATCTTTCATTATCTTTTTACAAGTATCGGAGTAAATCCCTTTATCTTTACCAGCAAATTTATCATAAGAATTATCTACCTTATAGCTGATTTCTCTCCCATCATATTCTAACGTTTGAAAGATTGGATCTCCTTCATGTGTATAATTCACAATGCATATTTTATCCGCTCTACCTTTTTCAACATTCATGAAGAACTTCTCGAATTTATGTAAATTAGAAATTTTATGTCCTTTTGCAATCACATCATTATTCTCATCAATTTTACCGCCCGATTGTGAACATGCTACTAAGCTTCCAATACAAAATAGAAAACACAATGAGGCAATTCCTGTTCTCATATTAAATCCTCTCCAGCTTGTTTTGGCTTTATACTATCATTCAACACGAGATTAACTAGAAGAACAATATTAATAGGTAGAATTTTCTAAAAAATAAATATTTACAAAAATATTATTTTACTTTAGAATACGAACTACAAAGATTCGACACGATACGACAAAACGGAAATATTTTTCAGAATATTATAACAACTAAGGAGTGAGGGATCTATATGAATCTATTTCGGAAAAAATCCATTTCAGCATTATTAGCACAGGCAGAACAAAAAGGGGCATCTTTAAAGAAAGAACTCGGTGCATTTGATCTCACAATGCTCGGGGTCGGCGCCATTATTGGAACAGGCATTTTCGTTCTTACTGGTGTTGCCGCAGCAGAACACGCAGGACCAGCACTTATTCTATCGTTTATTTTATCCGGTTTAGCCTGTGTATTTGCAGCACTATGTTATTCTGAATTCGCATCAACTGTACCGGTATCTGGTAGTGCATACACTTATAGCTATGCAACATTTGGAGAGTTAATCGCTTGGATTTTAGGATGGGATTTAATTTTAGAATATGGCTTAGCTTCCTCAGCTGTTGCCTCTGGTTGGTCAGGATATTTCCAAGGACTATTAAGTGGATTCGGGATTACATTACCTACAGCTTTAACAAGCGCGTATAATCCTGAAGCTAGAACATACGTAGACTTACCGGCAATCTGTATCATCTTTCTAATGACATTGTTATTAACAAGAGGAGCAAAAAAATCAGCTCGCTTTAATGCGATCATGGTAGCTATCAAACTTTTTGTTGTCTTACTATTTATCGGTGTTGGCGCTTTCTATGTCAAACCTGAAAACTGGACACCATTTATGCCGTTCGGCTTCTCTGGCGTAACAACTGGAGCTGCAACTGTATTCTTTGCTTACATCGGATTTGACGCTGTATCAACAGCTGCTGAAGAAGTGAAAAACCCACAGCGTAACATGCCAATCGGCATTATTGCTTCTTTAACAATCTGTACAATTTTATATATCGTTGTTTCATTAATTTTAACTGGAATTGTGCCTTACGATCAGTTAGGTGTTAAAAACCCTGTTGCATTTGCACTACAATACATCCAACAAGATTGGATCGCAGGTTTCATTTCTTTAGGAGCAATTACTGGAATTACAACTGTATTACTCGTTATGTTATATGGACAAACACGTTTATTTTACGCAATTAGCCGCGATGGCTTACTACCAAAAGCACTTTCTCGCGTGAACAAGAAAACACAAACACCTGTTATCAATAGTTGGATTACTGCAACTATGGTTGCTTTCTTTGCTGGTTTCATTCCTTTAAACAAACTAGCAGAATTAACAAATATCGGTACACTATTCGCATTCATCGTTGTATCCATCGGAGTAATCATCTTACGCAAAAAACAACCAGAACTACCTCGTGCTTTTAAAGTGCCATTAGTACCATGGATTCCTGCTTTAGCTGTTCTATTCTGTGGATACCTCGCATTGCAGCTCCCAGCAACAACATGGATTGGCTTTGCAGTATGGCTTGTAATTGGACTTGTTGTCTACTTCAGTTACGGTTACAAAAATAGTACGCTACAAAATGAACAAAAAGAAGACGTTGCATAATGAAAAAGCTGTTGTCCCATTAGGACAGCAGCTTCTTTTCTTTTTTGGGGAAAATGACATATGAGAATGTAATTACCGTATCAACTAAAAATACAATTCCCCAAACTTGACTCACACGGCTGGCGGCCTCATTTAACACAATTCCTTTTTCAAGCCAATTTCCCCACTGTTCAATCGGCACGAGTCCATACATAAAGAAAAAGACAATATGAACAACGATAAACAAAGCGAGATGTAAGCCCCACTGCCCCATTTCCTGTTTCGCATAAGCCCAGCCCGTAACTTCTACTGGCTCTTTTATAATAGGCATCGGCTCATTCCGCCACTTTGCAACAAGTTTTTGTACCCATACATCTAATTTTTTTAGATCTTTTTTCCCATAGAAGAATGCATATAATAATATCACTATCGTAATGATTTGAAAGTTAGAAAACTTACCAGTTTCATAATAATCCATGACACCTAAAGCTAAAATAAAGACTTCATTGAGAAGTAACACAATGCCAGCAATGAAACTGGCTTTCCGTAATCGAAATCCGTAACGAAGTAAAAAGAAACCAATTGCTGATATCCAAAACACAATTTCTGCACCAATTAAGAAATACCAACGATACTCTGCCAGTATACTCATTTCTCCTTCTCCCTCTCATCATATATACGAAAAGCTTCATCCATATACACTAGAAGCTCCTCTTCAATTGGATACATATTCATCTTCTGCGAGTCTTCTTCTGACTTTCGTACTTCCCATAATTTATCTAGAAATGCTTCATCCCCATTTGCCATCTCCAAACACTTAGCCATTAGCTTTTTTATAGCTTCTTGCACGTCATCATGAGATGCATCCTTCCCTTCTTTCATAAAGCTGCGTAACTGTTTTAACAGATCTACCCATTCTCGAACATCCTCATCTTCCTCGCTCATATTTGGCAAATTGCGAAGAAGTTTTTGCTCATCCTCTGAAAACACTCGCTTTTGAAATACTTCACGTATACGAGGAGACTGCCTCGAAAGTTGAATAAGTTCGAACATAATTTTCCAATCTAACTCTCCCTCTAACTCAGCCGAATACATAACAGCTTGTAAAATCCGTTCCATCCGATTAAACTTTTTCTGCTCTTCTTGTACAAACTTATGCTGTTTTTCTAATGATTCTCTTAAGCTAAATTCATCTGTCATTAGTATATTCATAATCTCTTTTAACGAGAAACCCATTTCTTTTAAAAATAAAATTTGTTGCAAACGAATGACGTCCCTTTCACTATATAAACGGTGTCCACCTTCTGTTTTCCCGCTTGGTTTCAGCAAATCAATTTGATCATAATAACGAAGTGTTCTTACCGTAACTCCTGTTTCCTTTGTAAGTTCTTGAATTGAGATCATTTCCATCACCCTTTCCTCTTTCATTGTAAAAGATGACGTAACGTAACTTTCAAGTGTTTTTGTGGAAAACTGCAAAAAAAGCTGTTTACACGCTTCATGTAAACAGCTTTTACGGGATTAAATCGGTAATCCCATCCCGTTTCCCCTTTATTTATCTATTTGTAGAACATACCTCACTACTCACTCTCTTCTACCTTTCTAAACTGCCATTTCGGCCAATAGTTCACAAAAAAGTATATAAACTGTCCAATTACAAAAAGAATAAATGGCGTTCCAGCACTTCCGTAAACAATCAAATTATACATACCCCATACCGCTAAGCTTAGCGCATAAAATACCCCTAAATATTTAAAGGCTTTATCTGACTGATGTCTTTCGTATTCATCTTGCATCCTCATTCCACCTCTATCCGCTCTTTATGCTCGTTTTCCAAATATAGTTGTCACGATTAAACTACCTGTAAATAGGAAGCTACACACAATAAATATTTCTGGTATTGGTATTACAGCTCTCCCGATTGCTTTACTCATACAAATGTAAGTAATAAAAAGAATGAACGAAAATAAAAACGAGATATTTAAATATCTTTTTATATTCTCCTGCACTCGTTCATCTACATCTGGAAGCTCTTCTTTTTTGTATTTACACTTTTTGTAATAAACGTACAAAGTCAAAAATACGATTGCTAAAATATTACTAACCACTAACGGCAATATCGGTATGGAAGAATCCATAATGCGTATTAGGATGTCTCCTGCAAATAGCCCTAAAATCGTGACTATGTACAATTGTTTATCATCTCTCATGCTCTCTTCCCCCTTACTCCAACGTAAATATTTCCTCCACCTTCATCCCAAAATACTTTGCAATCTTCAGTGACAATTCCAAGCTCGGATTGTAATGATGATTTTCAATCGCCACAATCGTTTGTCTTGTCACTTGCATTGCTTTTGCCATTTCAATTTGCGTTATGTGATTTTGCTTTCTTAGTTCTTTAATTCTGTTTTTTACACCCATAGGATCCACCTTTAAAAGTAAAGATATCTTTACTTTTATTATAAATATTTTCCAGTTTTAAGTAAAGATATCTTTACAAAATAGAGGGAAATATTTTGCTAGATCATAACGATACATTTCAATCCCTTATTGATTTCAATATCACTGGTGATGAAGTTTTTATTAACCATCTCGTCGGAGAAGCTATTTTTTTAGCATATGAACTTATGGGGGATGAACAAGATGACTGCTTTTATGAATTTTTATCAGCCTATATGAAAGAACGAGCATTATCTACACTTGAACAGGAAGCCTTACCTCTTATCATACAAGTTGTACGCCCATTTCGCTTTAGACGCACACAAAAAATTATCCAGCTTGTGAAAGAAGAACAATTTACTGAAGTGGAAAAGGAATTATCCTTTATGATTACCCTTTTACGCCGTGATGTGGAAGCATTCATGAAATAGGAAAAGGAGGCATACCGATTATGCCTCCTTTTGTTACCTTACATAAAACCTAACGCATATACAAGAATATACCCGAGAACAGAAAGACAAACAGATCCCACTAACCCTGCGACAAATGCTCTACTTCCTAATTTACGGAATGTCGTAAATTCTACATTTAAACCAAGTCCCGCCATTGCCATCGCAATGAGCATATAAGCAAGGATTACGATGTATCCTGCTACCACTTCCGGTATAACACCTAATGAATGAAATGCACTCATTGCCAAGAACCCTAAGATAAACCACGGAATCGGAATATCACGCCAAGAACCCTTTTGCTCATTTCTCTCACTACGCTTAAACCATAAACCAATTAAAATCGCTACCGGTACAAGCATGGCAACGCGCGTTAATTTTACAATAACCGCAATATCAACAGACGCGCTTCCACCTGGCGCCGCAGCAGCGATGACATGTGCAATCTCATGCAGCGTCGCTCCAGAAAATACACCGTAACTATACGGGGATAATCCAAGAACTGGGTATAATAAAGTATAAATTAACGTGAAAATTGTACCTAAAATAGCAATAATTGCTGCACCGACCGCTGTTTCATCGTCCTTCGCCTTCACTTGCGGCGCAATTGCCACGACCGCGGCCGCGCCGCAAATTGCCGTCCCGCATGCTGTTAAAATCCCAAGTGTCTTATCTACTTTAAAAACGCGTGTTAATGCGTATACAACAACAAGTGTAAAAGCAATGACAATCGCTGCAATAACTAGCACCTTTGGCCCAGCCTTTGCAATATCAACAAGATTTAATCGCATACCTAGCAAAATAATTCCGAAGCGAAGTAACTTCTTACTCGCAAAATTCGTTCCCGCTATCGCTTCGCTTGGAACACCAATTGTAGCTCTCCAAATCATTCCAATTAGAATAGCGATAACTAATTGGCCCATAATATTTAAAAATGGAAGCTCTGCTAAATATTTCGCGCTAATCGCAATCAACAATGTAATCCCAATCCCCTGCGAAAAACCGAGACGCTTCTTCTTTTGTATAACAAGTG
The DNA here is from genome assembly GCF_056396765.1 of Bacillus sp. 05T22. Lineage (NCBI taxonomy): Bacteria > Bacillati > Bacillota > Bacilli > Caryophanales > Bacillaceae > Bacillus > Bacillus sp. 05T22. The sequence continues at coordinate 36,843 of NZ_JBFTMC010000002.1, read as the reverse complement.
TTTGTTCCACTTTGGATCACTCCAATAATCGTATTAAAACATGCATGTTTCTTATACTTCCATTATAAAAGCATTCCAATAATAAGTTTAATATCAATATTCAATCTCAATCATCAGAAAAACTTATGATAAACTAAAAAAGTGAAGGCGGCTTGTTCAAAATCGCAGGGCGTTGGAGCCCCCGACAGAGAGGCACTTTTCGCCTCGTCCGAGGGGGCGAAACGACCGGAGATTTTAGCCGCCGGAGCTAGACAATAGAAAAGYCGAAGCTAATCTCTAGATCAATAACAAAAGAGCAAAGGAGCAAACATCATGAACGTCGATATTTTAAAAATATTTGTGACCGTCGTAGAACAAAAGCATTTCTCTCGTGCGGCAGAATTGCTCAATCTCTCTCAGCCTGGCGTCAGCATGCATATTCGCAATTTAGAAAACGAATTTGGCACTACGCTCATTCAGCGTTCTCCAAAACATGTCCAAGTTACGGAAGCTGGCAATATTTTATACATACATGCGAAGCAAATGCTATCTCTTTATGAAGAAGCAAAACAAGAAATTAACGAACTACATAACGTTGTTACAGGAACACTGCGCATCGGGGCAAGTTTTACAATTGGTGAATATTTACTCCCAAAAATATTAGCACGCTACGCCAATGAAAATCCGCGTGTGGAAGTACACACGTTTATCTCCAACACAGAAGAAGTTCTCCAAAGCATTCGTTCCAACCAAATCGATATTGGCTTAGTAGAAGGTCAAGTCGTATACACTGATATAGATGTAGAGACTTTTATGAAAGATGAAATGAAACTAGTCGTTCCACCAAAACATCCTCTTCTGGGTGCACATGCAATTAACGAAGCTTCACTTCAAGATCAAGTATGGATTCTCAGGGAGATGGGATCTGGAACACGCGCCTATAGCGATCGTTTTATCCATCAGCACCATTTAAAAATGAAGCGTTTCTTTACATTTAGCAGCATTCAAAGTGTAAAAGAAGCCGTTGCTGCTGGGCTCGGCATTGCAATCCTTTCTGACTGGACCGTAAGGAAAGAGCTACAAGCAAAAGAACTTTTCCATGTCGAAGTTCCAAACGAAAAACTCATCCGCCCTTTCTCTATCGTTCGTGGCAAATACTTTATTCCTTCCAAAGCCATTCAAGTCTTTTTAGACCACGTTCATTCATTTGCACAAAAACAGAGTTGACCTTCACATTGGTGTGAAGGTTTACAATATATACGAAAGGAGTGAAGTGCAGTGCGAATTGGAGAATTATCAAAGCGAACTGGCGTCAGTGAACGTTCATTAAGGCATTATGAAGAAAAAGGGTTGCTTCCTTCGAAACGCCTTACAAATGGCTATCGTGATTTTGAGGCAAGTGCCACCAGAAAAGTTGAACTCATTCAGATGTACTTACAGCTTGGCTTGAATTTAGAAGAAACTGCAAGAATGCTGCGCTGCTTAGAAATTGAACCACAATTATACGAAAATCCATGCAGTAGTATTCTTACACTTTACGAAGAAAAGCTGGCTGAGGTAACAAAGCAAATTTCACTGCTCTCCAATATTCAAGCGAATTTACAGAAGCATGTTTCACTCCTAAAAAAAACGAAGGAAAAGGAATGATTGCATATGTTCGTTATACACGGAAGCTCCCGTTCAAATGGAAATACAGAAGCCCTTACACACATGATGATTGATGGTATCGATGCAGAACAAGTTTATTTACGGGATCATACCGTTCATCCTATTACAGACCAACGTCATGAAGCAGAAGGATTTCAACCAGTAGATGATGATTACCAAAACCTAATTGAGCAAATGCTAGAACACGATACAATTATTTTCGCTACACCTCTATATTGGTATGGGATGAGCGGACATATGAAAAACTTTGTTGATCGCTGGTCACAAAGTTTACGTGATAGATCCCTTCATTTTAAAGAAAAGATGAAAGAAAAAAAGATGTACGTTGTCATTGTTGGTGGAGATAATCCAAAGTTAAAGGCATTACCACTTATCGCACAATTTCAATACATCTTTGATTTTATCGGTTCTTCTTTTGAAGGCTACATTATCGGTGATGCTAATGCACCGGATGAAATTTCAAACGATAAAGAAGCATTAGTAAAGGCGAAACTATACAATGAACAATTCCGGAAATAATAACCAGAAACTAGTTTGACAAATCTCTTTGTATACGTATACGCATACAATAAAAATAACATTATGAAAGGAAGGTAACCCGGCCAATGAAGTTCTAATTCTCTTATTTATTCATCCATCACGCATAGTGAAACAAAATGATGAAAACTAGAAGAAGATGAGTCTGTCCATTTGTCGATACTTTCTTTTATCGCGATCGTGTAAAAATATGTGCATCGCTTATTTCTACACACTTTTTACATCTATGGGTGACGTCTATCCTCTCTAGTGAAACTAGGGAGGTTTTTTTATGACCATTTTATTCGTACGTAATATTGAAAAAATCTTTGGTGACCGCACTATATTTACAGTACAATCGCTTGAAATTCAAGGAAATGACCGCATCGGCATTGTCGGAGTCAATGGAGCCGGAAAATCTACACTATTACAAATTTTAAGCAAAGAAATAGAGCCAGATGAAGGCACTGTCTCACATCACGGTTCTATCACCATCATTCCTCAGTTTAGCGAAGAAACACTAGAAACAGCCACTTCCCTCGCAAAAGGAAAGTGGCACATTGCGAACGTTTCAAACTCACTGAGCGGCGGCGAGCGAACAAAGGTAGCACTAGCGAAAGTGTTTTTAGGAAACTATAACATGCTTCTGCTCGATGAACCGACGAATTATTTAGATGTAACAACTCAGGAAGAACTAGAAAACATGTTACAAGAATATCCTGGCACCGTCCTTTTCATTAGCCATGACCGTGCATTTATTCGTTCGGTTGCAGATTATATCTTACACATAGATGAGACTGAACCACGACTCTTCCATGGAAACTATGATCAATATATGAATCGAACAGAACAAACTTCTGTAAACACTACCGAGCAAGAACTGTTGCGATTGCAAACAAAATTAACAGAAATCATCAGCCCGATTTCGATGCCTGATCGACATGATGATGTTACAATTCTTGAACAAGAATATGAGCAGTTATTGGAGAAAATCAGGAATTATAAGGACGCACTCTAATGTCTTCCCGATATCTCGACGAGGATCCTGAAATTTCCCAAGAAATATCAGTGATTCGACTGCAAATATATCGTCGCTTCTACAATATACAACATAACAGGCATACAAAAAGCCGTGTACTGAGCACGGCTTTTTTCTTTATATGTTACACACGGACAGCTGTACCACTTACCGCAACCATTAACATCCCTTCACGAACTACCTCATAGTCTACGTCAATGCCAACAATCGCGTTTGCACCTTTTTGCTTCGCAAAAGATTTCATCTCTTCCATCGCAATATCACGTGCTTCTTTTAATTTACTTTCATATGCACCAGAACGGCCACCGACAATGTCACGAACAGAAGCAAATAAGTCGCGGACGATATTTGCACCCATAATCGCTTCACCGTTTACGATATCAATGTACTCGATAATTTCTTTCCCTTGAATAACAGAAGTTGTTGTTACGATCATTTTTTACAGCCTCCTATATATGTATCTTTTTCTTACCTACCTATATGGTACGCTAATTCTGTTAAAATTACATATACAAGGTCTTTTAAATTACACTGCTTCCGTATCCCACTTATGATTCTGTTCTACAAACACAATTCCCAATTCATGATGTCCATCTGCATATAGTGCCGTTTGAGCAAGGCGGAGCTCGCCTTTTGTATCAAGTACTTCTAACTTACAAAATGCCCCTGTCGTCTTGGACTGAAGCGCATCATAAAACTCTTCTGCACTTTTAGGAATTACACCGTTTACCTTCGTAATAACCTCTCCAGGCTTCAGATTCATTTCTACACCGACTGTATTCGGAATTATACCTAATACAACTAATCCATCATCGCGCGCTGCAAAATATGCTGGGCGCGTTTCATCAGCTATACGTTCCCGCATCGCAATAGTAAAGCGACCAAGCATCGCGACTCCCATCGCAAGAATAGCTACAACAGGCCACCAATAACTGACCACCCCTAAAACAAGAACAAGGGTCGCTAAACCAAATATACGTCTTCCTGTAAATAATAATGCTTCTGTCGGTTCCTCACTTCTAATTGTTCGCATAAAGCCAATTAAAAACGGTACAAGGAATAAGGAATACGTTTGTGAACCAACAGAAATGACCGGCCACCACGAAACAAATTGTGTAACAGCATCTCCCGGCACAAGAATAAAAATCGGAACGAGCCATAAACGCTTTGATTCATGTAGTCCAATATTTAAACCGCGCTTTCCTTTACGCATCTTAGGCGTTGAATGCCGCACCGCATTTTTCGAAATTAATAATCCTTCTACTACTAACATCAAGCCAATTAAAATGGCAAGTGATGCAATGGTACTCTCTTCTCCTTCTCCAAGCTGTAAGAAAGAGATTGGAAGTTTAGAAGATAATAAAGCTGCTACAATCGCCACGCCAAATGTGTAAGCAGGAGATAAATATCTATATTGAGCAGCTAGTCCAAATACTAGTGTCCAAATTAAAATCATCCATATACTTGCTTGCGACATAACTAGTCCGGCTCCAACTGTTATGATGGATACAACGAATCCATATCCAACTCCTGAAAATAAGGATGTTCGTAGTTCAAACCAAATATCATATACTTTAAAAGAAAAATCTTTTCGTTCTCGTAATATACGTAAGTATCCAGCAAAAATGCTACTTATCAAAAATACATAGACAGCAGGGTGTAAGAAAAAACGCCCAACTGCTCGCATTATCTCAAAAGACCACGCCTCCACGAATCGCTTCACCACCATTTATTCTTTCTTTTTATCTTATCATAAAGTGAAACTTTAATCAGTGGAGTTTTCTCCATCCCCCATCTACCTTCTTTTCTTTTTCTAAATTTTGAGATAGAAGTGTTACCGTTCATAAGTAGCGGGATAAACACATACAAAAAAATACAGGCAATAATATTAGGCCACTGAAAAAGTCCACTTCATAAGAAAAAGGAGTTCATCACCTACTATATACAGGTAATGGACTCTTTTTTCTTTTCAACATATTGATAAAATTCGTGTTATTTTTTCAAAGCAAACACTTTTTCAGTGCCTTCAATAATATGCCTGTATTTTTCCTTATTTCGCCATTAATTTTAATGCTGCCTGCAATTGCAGATCATTTTCACCAGAGCGAATCTTTTCAATGATTTTATTTTGAATCGCTTCAGCTGTCTTTTTATCAAGCTGACCTGTCATTTCCATTTCATTTGCATTTTGGAATGCTTTTAAAGCCGACTCTGTTTCCTTACTAAAGTATCCATCCTCACGTCCAGGTACATATCCTAAACTTTTCAGCATTTCTTGCGCATGCTTCACTTGTACATCATTTGAATTATAAGAAAGTGTTTTCTCAATTTGAATTGGCGTTGCATGATAATAATCTGGCTGTTTCACTTCCACCGTTGGGGCAATTCCTTTTTTATGAACCCAATTGCCATCTGGTGTAAGCCATTTAAACATTGTCAGTTTAATATTGCTGCCATCTTTAAACGGAACAGCTTGCTGAACAGTACCTTTTCCAAATGTTTTTTCACCAACTAAATCATATCCTTCGCCTTCTTTTAATGCACCTGCTAAAATTTCTGAAGCCGATGCACTTCCTTTATCAATTAATACTGAAATTGGATATGATTTTCTCTCTTTTAATGCAGTTGAGAATTTCTTTTTCTCACCATTTCGTTGTTCAACTTGCATCATTGGCTTTTTGTCCGTCATAATTAATCCTAAAATATCTTGTACGCTATTTAAGTAACCTCCTGGATTACCACGTACATCAATGACAAGGCCTTTTATATCTTTCTTTTCAAGTTCTTTTAATTGATCTTTAAATTCTTTCGCTGTATTTTCAGAGAAAGATGTAATTTGGATATAACCAATATTTTTCTCCTTCTCTTTCTTTACAGAACTAAACACAGTAAAAATCGGAATTTTTTCACGTTTAATTTTAAATTCTAGTGGATCTGCTACTCCTGAACGTTTTATCTCAAGCGTAACGTCCGTTCCTTGTTTACCACGAATCTTTAAGACCGCTTCTTCACGTGATAAATCTTTTACACTGTTTCCATTTACTGATAAAATTTGATCATTTGGCTTAATGCCTGCTTTTTCTGCTGGTGACCCTTTAATCGGAGAGACAATGATCAGTTTTCCATCCGTTTTGTTCACCTCAGCACCAATACCTTCAAGCTCCGGATCAAGCGACTCTGTAAATTGCTTCGCTGTTTCCTTATCCATATACGTGGAATAAGGGTCCTTCAGCGTCGACAACATACCCTGTATCGCACCCTCAACAAGCTTTTCATCCTTCACGTCTTCCACATAACGCGAATCAATCAGTGCATACGCCTCATTAATTTTAGCTAAATCCCCTTGTTTCGTGCCGGCACTATCGCCTGTAATTGTTTGCGCCATATATGATGGATTGATTCCAAACATATACATACCTGCAAACATTCCGCCAGCACCAATTAAAAATGCAACAATCATTCCAATAATCGCAACTCTACGTTTCAATGCGGAATTCCCCTTTCCAGAACACACAGGTGGTGTAGCAAAAGGCATCACACATTGTGTGATGCCTTTACCTATTTCTACTATATGATAAGCTTGTACGAATTATGTTTGCAACTTTTTATACTTTTAAGAAGCGACGAATTGACATTACGCTTCCCCACATACCGATTAATGCACCAATTAACACTAATAAACCGGAAAGTTGGAATACAAACGGACTATATGGAAGAAGTTCAAAAATCGTTCCTCCAAGCTTCTGGTTAAACATACCTTGAAGCGAATTATAAGTAGATAAAATTACAACAATTGGGAGAATTGAACCAAGTACACCTAAGAATAAACCTTCTAATAAGAACGGCCAACGGATAAACCAGTTTGTCGCACCTACAAGTTTCATAATTTCAATCTCCGTGCTTCGTGCATAAATTGTAATTTTGATTGTATTAGAGATTAAGAACATTGCTGTGAATAATAGACCAGCAATTAACAAAATCCCAATATTACGGCCTGTGTTCACTGTATCAAATAATTTTTCAACTTGGCCTTTACCATATTGGACTGTACTTACAAACTGCATTTTTTCAACTTTTTTCGCAATTGTAGCTGTATCTGTTGGTTCTTTCGCCTTTACAATAAATACGTTTTTAAGTGGATTATCTTGCTCAAATAACTCAAACGTTTTTCCGCTGTCACCTAAGCTTTTAATCAAACGTTTTAACTCTTCTTCTTTAGAAGAATATTTAACAGAATCTACTTTTGCAATTTTGCTAAGATCTTTTTCCAATTTCTTTTGATCCGCTTCTTTCGCCGCTGGATCAATGTGTATACGAATTTCTACATCTTGCTCCACTTTCGTTGCAAAGTGGTTCATATTCATAATCGCTGTTAAAAAGACACCTACAAGTAATAATGTAACTGTTACTGCACTGACAGAAGCAAACGTCATCCATCCGTTACGGGATAGATTTTTTACACCTTCTCGTAAATGCCGACTAAGGGTTTTAGTCTTCATATCCGTATCCTCCCTCAATCTCATCTCGAACAATTTTTCCGCCTTCAATCGCAATTACGCGATGACGAATTGTATTTACGATATCTGCATTATGCGTTGCCATAACAATTGTTGTACCGCGTTCATTAATACGTTTAAAGATACTCATAATATCAAGTGCTGTATCAATATCTAAGTTTCCTGTCGGCTCATCGGCAATCACAACTTTGGGCTTATTTACAATCGCCCTTGCAATCGCCACACGCTGTTGTTCTCCACCTGAAAGTTCAGTTGGAAGTGCGTCCGCACGATCTTCAAGGCTTACAAGACCCAGTACTTCAGTAACACGCTCACGAATTGCATCAGGCTCTTCTTCAATTACTTCTAAAGCAAACGCTACATTCTCATATACCGTTAATTTAGGTAGCAATTTAAAGTCTTGGAAAATTACGCCTAGCTGACGGCGAAAATATGGTACATCTCGCTCTGCTAACGTTTCAATTACAAGTCCATTCACATTGATAGATCCTGTTGTTGGTTTTTCTTCACGATACATCATCTTAATAAATGTAGATTTTCCGGCTCCACTCGGTCCAACTACGTATAAAAATTCACCTTGCTTAATGCTAACTGTGAGTCCATCGATGGCTTTCATACCATTTGGATACTCCTTATAAACATTCGTCATTTTTATCATTATTTATCACCCAATACTTAATGATTTTTTTCGACATACTTTTTCTGTCTATCTGAACATGAAAGCAAAAGCTCCCACTCTTACTTACACTCTGCTGTACTACAAACCTATTGAAGTATTTCTGTTGTTTCAAATAACAGTAACAGCATTTTCAGTCTATCACTGTTGCTTATGTACATGTTTCAGCAAAATTCTACAAACTACATTGTAACATCATTCGGTTTCCAATTCGGATACAATTTTGTTACAGTTATGTTACAGCACAAAAAGAAACAAGAAAAAGCAGTTATTCAAAGCTCCCTTTCCTCGATAAAAGGTTAATTCCTAACTATATAAGTACAAATTGAAAAAACAAACATAAAAGAAGCAGTCAGATCCTTTTCCTACCCCATGCCAAGTTAAAACAAAGAGAGAAAACGAGTACAGGTCACCTTTTGTTCTTCATAGTAGCAGTTTATATATTTTAAAATCAAAATGGATACATATATATCATAAACAAGTCTATATCATTTTATGAATCATTTTATGAATCATCTTATAAGTCTAGCTTTTTATAAAACAACCCAAAAAACTGACTGTTTAGCCCATCATGTCTAAAAACCTTCCACACAAAAAAGCCCCTTAGCCAACACTGCTAAACAGTCAGCTCCACTTTTTTTACGTTCTAGCTTTAGCGGCTAGAATGCTCAGTGTCTTTGCTTCTTCCTTCTATTCTGAACAAGCCACTTCCGCTTTTCTTTTGTCTAGCTGCAGTGGCTAAAATCTCCGGCCGTTTCACTCCCTCGGACGAGACAAAAAATGCCTCTCTGTCGGGGGTTCCAACGTCCTACGATTTTAAACAAGCCACTTCCGCTTTTCTTACTTATGTTCTGCTAACCATTCTGATACTTTTTTTGCATCTTCACCTTGAATAATTCCTGGTGACATTGCCCCGCGCCCTTTTTGGATAATATTCTCAATCTCCGCCGCGTCGTATTTACCGCCTACTTTTCGTAAATCAGGTCCAGTTGCACCAGATAAGTCGCTAGCATGACAACCTGCACAACTTTTTTTGAAAATTTGCTCTGCACTATCTGTACTTGCAGATTGATTAGAAGATTTATTTTCTTCTTTCTTTCCACATGCTCCTATAGTAAAAGCTAATGATGTTCCTAATACAATAGCCAACAATTTCTTTTTCACTTTTATCGCCCCCCATTGTTGATATCCTTCTTATTATTGATATAGCCATACTCTCACATAGCTCTCACTTGCCATTATAATAATTATCCCCTTATAGAAAAACCAACCTTCATAGGATATTTTTTACAAAAGGGATGAGAACCCTACTCATATAAAGCTTTCACCAATTGTTTCAATTCTGTGAACAAATATAAATTACTATAAAGATACTGTTTTTGCAAAACAAAAAAGGAAAAATTCTATACGGCTTCCTTATCATTTATAGCTTGCTTCTTAATATTTTTCACTTTTTACAAAACAATATACGACCTTGTATCATAAAACCAAGCTCATCAAAAAGAGAAGTTGTCACCCAACTCCTCTTCCTCCTTCTCTTATCAATACAGACAAGATGTACCTCATTATTCCCCGCTATCTCCTCAACGATAGGCCAACAGTCCGTTGGCTTTTTTCTTAAGAAATACGAGAGCGTAAATATGCATCAATAAACGGATCAATTTCTCCATCCATAACCGCTTGTACATTACCAACTTCCGTATTTGTACGGTGGTCTTTCACTAGAGAGTATGGGTGGAATACGTAAGAACGAATTTGGCTACCCCAGCCAATTTCTTTTTGTTCACCACGAATTTCATTTAACTGTGCTTGCTGTTCTTCTAATTTCTTTTGATATAATTTCGCCTTTAACATTTTCATCGCATGTTCACGGTTTTTAATTTGCGAACGCTCGGATTGACATGTTACAACCGTATTCGTTGGCGTATGTGTAATACGAACCGCTGAATCCGTCGTATTAACGTGCTGTCCACCCGCACCACTTGCACGGTACGTATCTATTTTTAAATCTTCCGTACGCACTTCAATCTCGATATCATCATTAAATTCAGGTACAACTTCACAAGATACGAACGATGTATGACGACGGCCTGAAGAGTCAAACGGTGAAATACGTACAAGACGATGTACACCTTTCTCTGCTTTCAAGTAACCGTAAGCGTTATGACCTTTAATTAACAATGTTACGCTTTTGATTCCTGCTTCATCGCCTGGTAAATAATCGACTGTATCTACTTTAAATCCGCGTTTTTCAGCCCAGCGTGTATACATACGTAATAGCATAGAACCCCAGTCTTGTGATTCTGTTCCACCAGCACCTGGATGTAGTTCTAAAATCGCATTATTTTTATCATAAGGATCRCTTAATAATAGCTGAAGCTCGTACTCATTCATTTCTCGAACTAAAGATTTCACTTCAGATTCTAATTCCTCATGTAAATCTTCATCATATTCTTCTTTTAAAAGTTCATGTGTCACTTCTAGATTTTCGAATGTTTCATCTAACTGACGAAATTTCCCAACCATTTCTTTTAACGCATTCGCTTCATTAATTACAGTTTGTGCGCCTTGTTGATCATCCCAAAAGCCTGCACCCATCATTGTTTCTTCTAATTCTGCAATGCGTTTTTCCTTTGTAGGAAGGTCAAAGAGACCCCCTAAAAGCCGCTAATCTCTTAGCCATTTTCTCTAATTCTTGCCTAATTTCTACTAGTTCCATGCTCTTCACCTCTATGTAATTGCTATCGCTTTTATATAAAACAAGGGAAACTCCCTCCGCTTATTACAGAGAGAGTTTGTCCCTTTTTATTATATGGATACTTTTAAAACTTTTCCATTTTGAAAATAAAATTTCGTGTAAGGTCGATTTTGAGCGCCTTCCTGCGAGGCAAACTACGCCTCTCTGTTAGGAGCTCCATCCTCCTCACATTCTGAACGAGCCGCTTCCGCACAAGAAAGTACAAATCACTTTCTGTGCGGAAGAACCTTAGCCAACGGTGCTGAACAGTCGGCGCCACTTTTCCTTATTTCCCAATACCACAGCAGTTTTTATATTTCTTACCACTGCCACATTTGCATAGGTTGTTACGTCCTTCTTGTTCACCTTTTACGACTGGTTTCTTTTTCACTTCTTCACCGTCATCTTTCGGATGAACTGCTTCACCTTGAGCTACTTCTTGGCGCTCTAAGTTTTGTTCAATTTCTGCTTTCATAATGTAACGAGAAACCTCTTCTTCAATGGAAGCGATCATGGATTCAAACATTGCGAATCCTTCCATTTGGTATTCACGAAGCGGGTCAATTTGACCGTAAGCACGTAAATGAATACCTTCACGAAGATGATCCATCGCATCGATATGATCCATCCATTTCGTATCTACAACGCGGAATACAACAACCTTTTCAAATTCACGCATTTGTTCTTCTGGTAGAAGTTTTTCTTTTTCATCATAACGCTCTATTAATTTTGCAATGATTGGCTCGCTCATTTCTTCTGGTGCAAGGCGGCGTATTTCTTCTTCCTTAACATCACCTTCCTCAAGAAGGTTTGTATTTAAGTAGTCAATCAGACCTTTAATGTTCCAATCCTCTTCAATTTCCTCTTGCGTATGAAGGGCAACAGCACGTTCTACAGTAGATTTCATCATACCTTCGATAATGCCTCGTAAGTTTTCAGATTCCATTACTTCTTGACGTTGCTTATAAATTACTTCACGTTGTTGGCGAAGTACATCGTCATACTGCAAGAGCTGTTTACGTGCATCGTAGTTGTTTCCTTCTACGCGTTTTTGCGCAGATTCTACAGCACGAGATACCATTTTACTTTCGATTGGCTGTGAATCATCCATACCAAGGCGATCCATCATCGCTTTCATATTATCTGCACCGAATCGGCGCATTAATTCATCTTCCATTGATAAGTAGAACTGCGTCACACCAGGGTCTCCTTGACGACCAGAACGACCACGTAACTGATTATCAATACGACGACTTTCATGACGTTCTGTACCGATAACCGCTAGGCCACCAGCTTCTTTTACACCTTCGCCTAGTTTAATATCCGTACCACGACCAGCCATGTTTGTCGCAATCGTTACAGAGCCTTTAAGTCCTGCTTCTGTAATAATATCCGCTTCACGTGCATGGTTTTTCGCATTCAAGACGTTATGACGTACACCTTTACGTGTTAACATGTTTGAAATAAGTTCAGATGTTTCAATTGCAACTGTACCAACAAGAACTGGTTGCCCTTGCTTATGGCGTTTTACAATATCCTCAACAACCGCATTGAATTTTCCTTCCATCGTTTTGAAAATTAAATCCGCACGGTCATCACGAACAATTGGTCTGTTTGTTGGTATCACGATAACATTCATATTATAAATGTTACGGAATTCCTCTTCTTCCGTTTTCGCTGTACCAGTCATACCTGATAACTTTTCGTACATACGGAAGTAGTTTTGGAATGTAATGGTTGCTAATGTCATACTTTCATTTTGAATTTCTACGCCTTCTTTTGCTTCAATCGCTTGGTGTAAACCTTCACTATAGCGGCGGCCCTTCATAAGACGACCAGTGAATTGGTCTACAATTACAATTTCGCCTTCTTGTACAACATAATCTGTATCGCGGTGCATTACAACGTGTGCACGAAGCGCCTGATTAATATGGTGAAGAAGTGCAACGTGTTTTAAATCAAATAAGTTTTCAATATGGAAAGCTTTCTCTGCTCTCGTAATCCCGTCTTCTGTTAACATGACATTTTTCGTTTTCACGTCAAATGAGTAATCTTTTTCATTTTCTAACGTACGAATAAATGCATTTGCAAAGATATATAGTTCTGTTGATTTTTGTGCTTGTCCAGAAATGATAAGCGGCGTACGCGCTTCATCAACTAAAATGGAATCGACTTCATCAATGATTGCGAAATGAAGCGGACGCTGAACACGTTGCTCTTTATATAGCACCATGTTATCACGCAAATAGTCAAAACCAAGCTCGTTGTTTGTACTATATGTGATATCAGCAGCGTAAGCAGCTTGCTTTTCTTCACGTGACATGCTATTCAAGTTAATTCCTACTGTTAAGCCAAGGAACTCATGTAGTTGTCCCATTTCCCCTGCGTCACGTTGCGCTAAATATTCATTGACTGTAACAACATGAACACCTTTACCTGTTAAAGCATTCAAATAAACCGGTAAAGTAGAAGTTAATGTTTTACCTTCCCCTGTTTTCATCTCAGAGATATTCCCTTCATGTAAGGCAATACCACCCATTAATTGCACAGGATAAGGGCGCATACCAAGAACGCGTGTCGCTGCTTCACGAACAACCGCAAAAGCTTCTGGTAATAAATCGTCTACTGTCTCGCCTTTCGTAAGACGCTCTTTAAATTCAATTGTTTTCCCTTTTAATTGTTCGTCAGTTAACGATTGAATCGATGATTCAAACCCTTCTATTTGATCCACATTTTTCTGCATACGTTTAATTTGGCGCTGGTTTACATCAAACACCTTTTTTAAAATACCGATCATAGGAAATACGCTCCTCTTTTATTAAAATAAAACTTCCGATCGTGCTCTATATTTCTGCTCACTAATCAGTCGTTATAAAACGCAAATTTATTTTCTAGCATTTTCTCTCCTAATTAAAAAAACAAAAAAAGTATAAACCTAATGATAATTGTAACACTTGTTTTATAGCTATGACAACAACTGGCCAAACGCATAGCCTAAATTAGCTGAAATTTTGATTAATAGGCGTTTTATAGCGATCTCATCCTTTACTAAACTTCTTTGTTTCCTGTTCCATTATGAGACAGCGGTATGTCTTCCCAAAAATAATAGAGTGAAAACTCAAAGACTTTCATATGTTTCATCGGTCTACACGTAAAACATTTTATACACAATAAAAAAACGCAGCCTTTTACAGCTGCGTTCTTTACTTATTATTTTGTTTCAATTAATCCATATTTTCCATCTTTGCGGCCATAGACAACATTAGTTTCATTTGTATCCGCATTTGTGAAGACGAAGAAGTTATGACCTAACATAGCCATTTGTAAGATGGCTTCTTCAACATCCATTGGTTTTAAATCAAATCGTTTTGTACGTACAAGCTCTAATTCATCCTCTTTCACTTCTTCCAACGTTACCGCTGGCTCTGTAAGGATAAATGCAGTTTTCGGAGAGCCTTTTTCACGTAATTTACGATTTACTTTTGTTTTATGTTTACGAATTTGTCGCTCAACTTTATCAACCACTAAATCAATTGCAGCGTACATATCGCTATGAGTTTCTTCTGCACGAAGTAATAAATCTGTAAATGGAATTGTTACCTCGATACGTTGCTTGTCAGAGTATACTTTTAAATTAACTTTAATCTCTGGAAATGTATCAAAATAACGCTCTAATTTGCTAAGTTTTTTCTCTACATATTCCTTTAATGCTGGAGTTACTTCAATATTTTCACCACGAATGTTGAATTTCATAGATGAATTCCTCCTTTCAAGCCTATGTATACAATTTCGACAACGGCTTAAGAACTCCTGCTAACTTTTTTGAAAAAGTTAGGGAAATTGAAATTTTTTATCGTTTTTTGTTGAAAAGAAAAGATGCATCGTTTCTATTTACATTTTACCCTATTAACATCGTAAATAACGAATATAAGTATGGACAATTCGTTACAGAAAAGAAACAACTTTTTGACAACATTTTTATCATTTGAATGGAAAGACCGACCGAAAACACAACCATCTCTTTTAGGCGGGAGGGAGCATCCGCCCATGGCTAGTAGCGGGCAGGGCCTTTTTTAGCCCCGTGCCATGTAAGAACACAAGGAGACAATGAGCGGAAGTCCCTGTTTGTCTTTCATAACCGTAATTTATGTGCCGTGAAATCAAATTAAAGTTATAAATTGAAAGAACCATATACAACCATTTCTTTTTGGTGAGAACGAGCGTCCGTCTTTGCATAAGAGCGGACAGGACTTTTCCCCCCATGCCACGCAAAAAAAAACAGAAGGGGACAATAGGTGAAAGTCTCCTTCTGTTCTTCATAGCCGCAATTTATATTTTGGAAGATTAAATTGAATATATATAAACCGTTGCCACAACCCCAGCTCTATGTTTCTCACAAAACTCTTCGTTCGAAATTATAATTTCACAACATTCGCTGCTTGTGGTCCACGCGCACCATCTACAATGTCAAATTCTACTTTTTGTCCCTCTTCTAACGACTTATACCCATCCTGTTGAATTGCAGAAAAATGAACAAAAACATCATCACCGTCTTCACGCTCGATAAACCCAAATCCTTTTTCTGCATTAAACCATTTTACTCGTCCTTGCATGTTCGTTCCATTCCCTTCACTCTAAAAATAAGGGCATTTACCCCATAATTTGACTATAACGAATGACAACATATCAAGTCAAAGAAGTCTTGTCGCCTTTTTATTGTATCTTTCGACATACATATATTATCCGCGGCAAAGAGTAAGACTAGAAATTTTTTGAGCACCTGCATCATACAGGCACTTTGCAACTTGCCTAACCGTAATTCCTGTCGTATACACATCATCAATGAGTAAAAGATGCTGTCCAATAAACATTTCTTCTTTGTGAAAATAAAAGGGATTCGCTACTGAAAGCCTCTCTATACGTTTCTTTTTACTTTGCTTTTCCGTGTCTTGTCTACTTAAAGATGTTTGTAGAAAACTAAGTGGTAAACAAGATGCTAACAATTCCGCTTGATTAAAACCACGCTCGTATTCTCGCTCTTTACTAAGCGGAATCGGAATCATCCCATGACAATCTGAAAAATACTTACGAAATGTAGCTAAAAAGTGCGCATGAAAAATACGAACAAGCTCAGCATCCCCACGAAATTTAAACCGAGCTAATATTTCCTTCATCCAATCATTATAGACGTACACAGATCGATTTTTTATAGGTAGAAACTTTCTCTCTTCCTGCCATCTTACGCAATCCTTGCAAAGGTTACCTTCTCTATACTCCTCTGACAGAGACTCAAATGGCCTGCCGCAGTCATCACAAATTTCTCCTATAATATAGGAAAGTTTTCGTTCACATCGCTCACATATACACCGCCTGTCAGACTGAATAAAAAAAGAATACCAGCTAACGCTTTCTGAAATAAAATCATGACAAAGTAGACAATGCATTAATGTATCAATCCTTCTTGCTTTGCCTTTTTATTCATAAATTGAATATGTTTTTTTGCGCGTATCATTGCTTCTGTTTTTCCATAATGAAAATAAAGAATATCACCATCTGGCCTGCGATGACTTCTGCCGGCCCTGCCAGCAATTTGTACAAGTGCACTTTCCGAAAAAATGACTTCTTCCGTCCCTAACACAGCTACTTGCAAATTCTCTACCGTCACGCCGCGTTCCAAAATCGTCGTCGTTACTAATAATGGGATATTTCCTTTTCGGAACGAAGCTACCTTTTCTTTTCGCTTTGGATCCTCCGCATGAACACCTTCAATGCGATCATCTATTTTTTTTAATAATACACTTACTTCATCAATATAACGTACGTGAGGAACAAATAGAAAAATAGGAGATTGTTTAAGGAGATGATACTGTAGCCATTTTAAAACAACATGCGGGATTTCTTTTCGTTTTAGCGCCTTTTTCCAATTACCGCACCACCTGAACCTTGGGACTGGCAAAGGCTGACGATGATAACGCCCCGGAATGATTACACCTTTTTGTTCACCACTCCATAGCTTACGTTTCCATGTTTCTGCTGGGGTTGCAGTTAAATAAATTTGCGCAGCTCGCTCTTTACTCGCTTGCTCTACTGCATGATGAAGCATTTTGTCCATCGCATATGGAAAAGCATCAATTTCATCCACAATCATAACATCAAATGCCCTATAATAACGAAGCAACTGGTGCGTTGTAGAAACGATGAGCCTCGCTTCCTTTTCACGGTCCAAGCTACCACCATATAACGCAGCAATCGGTACATCTGGAAAAACAGTTTGTAAACGGGGTGCGAGCTCTAACACCACATCAGTCCGCGGCGTTGCAATACAAACCCGTTCGCCTTTTCGTAAAGCTTCGTCTATACCATAAAAAAGCATCTCTGTCTTACCAGCTCCGCATACTGCCCATATAAAGAAGGATTCTTTTCGGCGTACTGCTTCTGTTACTCCGCTAGCTGCTCTCTCCTGCCCAGGTGATAAATGGCCCTCCCACCGTAAAGGATTCGGCAAACTTTCCCATACTACATCTCGTATATCTCGAACGAGCACTGTACATTCCCCCACACGCCCCATCGTGATGCAC
This sequence comes from Bacillus sp. 05T22, assembly GCF_056396765.1. Lineage (NCBI taxonomy): Bacteria > Bacillati > Bacillota > Bacilli > Caryophanales > Bacillaceae > Bacillus > Bacillus sp. 05T22. The sequence goes on along the minus strand of NZ_JBFTMC010000002.1, from coordinate 19,133 downwards.
TTTCGGCAATACATGCACATTTGATTACACCTTTTACATAAAAACGAAGCAAATAACCGTTGTTCTGCATTTCCGCAGCGCTGACATACATAGCGTGAAGATTTTTTGATTACCCCTTTTGCTAAAGAAATATCTCTTCGCTTTTCTAAAAACTCCAGTTCATCCTTTAATAACGAAAGCTCTTCTAACAGCATTTGTCTTCCTGCTAGCATAGTAAAGCACCCCCAGCTTTACTATAATCCCTTCTCTTTATCTCGTAAAAACGCAAAAAAGCCGATAACCTACTTTTAAAATAGTAAGCTATCGACTTTATACACATGTTTTATTTAGTTAAAAATCTTATAATCTACCGTAACCTAAGAAATGAGCTGTGTTATAACTGCTATTTACACTACCGTACGTAACACCAGTTGATTCATCAGCAGCGTGAATCATTTGGCCTCCACCAATGTAAATACCAACGTGTGATACGCCTGCTCTGTAAGTACCTTGCAAGAAGATAAGGTCACCTGGTTGCGCTTCAGATGCGCTAATTTTTTGTACAGATCCCCATAAACTTCTTGTATCTTGTTGTCCTAAACCATATACATAAGAAACTAATCCACTGCAGTCAAAACCGCCATTTGACGGTGAAGAACTACCCCAAACATATTTCATACCAACTAAGCTTTTTGCTTTTCCAATTACACCCGTATCTGGAACTGGTTTTGGAGCCGGTACTGGTTTAACATCTTCTTTTTTACCTTGTCCACCACTATTTGCTGGTGCTGGTTGTTGTGCCGGTGCAGCTTGTTGTGCCGGTGCAGCTTGTTGTGCCGGTGCTGGTTGCTGAGCTTGCTCTGCTTGTTTCTTCGCAGCGGCTTCTTGTGCTGCTTTTTCTTGTGCTTCTTTTTCTGCTAATTGTTGTAAGTATAACGCTTGTTTTTCAAGCTCTTTTAATTGACCTTCTGTGCTTGTCATGCTGTTTACAACTGTATCCATTTTACCGCTTAAATCGGTCACTGCTTCTTGTTTTTTCGCTTTTTCAGCATCAAGTTCTTTCTTTGCAGTTTCGATTTTCACTTGCGCTTCTTTTAATTCTTTTTGTTTTTCTTTTACCGTTTCAACATCTTTTTTCACAGTTGCTTGATCTTGTTGTTGTGTTGTCATGATATCTTCATCAGATTCAAGAATTTTCGAAACAGAAGTTAAACGATCTACTAAATCTGCAATGTTTTTAGAGTTTACAACAACTTCTGTTACAACGTTTGTATTTGGTTGTTCTTGAAGCGCTACTAAACGCTTTCTTAATAACTCTTCACGTTTTGCAATTTTCGTTTGTAAATCTGCAATGTTTTGATTTTTCTTCTCGATTAATGCTTGTGTTTCTTCAACTTTTTTCGTTGTTTCATCAAGTTTTGCTGCATTTTCTTGAACAGACGTATCTAAATCTTGAACCGTTTTATTTAAGTCGTTCATTTGTTTTTGAAGCTCGTCACGTTCTTGTTGTTGTTTATGTAAAGTGTCATTTTGTGTGTTAATTTGTGTTTTTACGTCCTCAATCTTTTCCGCAAATACATTTGGTGTTACTACTGAAAACATCATAAATCCTGCAGCCAATGCGCAAGATGCCATTTTTAGCTTTTTCATTTTGTTTTTACACCGCTTTCTTTTTTTCTTTTCCGTATGTAATAATCTATTAAAATTTATACCATATTTCGGGAGATATTTTATCATTGTTACGATTTTGTAAAATAAATGTAATATTATACTTGTAATTTCCTGACATTTTTCTTCTAATCCTGTATTTTCTTGTAGAATCTTAAGAAAATCGCGCTGTTTTTTTGTACAATTGTCATACATTCGTTATAAAAAAAACACAAGGAACACTCCTTGTGCTTTTTTCTCCCTATTCATCGAACAATCTATTATTTCACCCATTTTTCAGCCCAATTTTGGACTTCATTCATAACACTTTCTAATGCTTTTCCTTTGTCTGTTAATCCGTATTCGATTCTAACAGGTACTTCTGGGTACACATTACGAACGACTACACCTTCGCTCTCTAATTCTTTTAAACGCTCTGACAACATACGATCACTCATATTTGGAATAATATCCGCAATTTCTCTAAATCGCTTCGGCTCTTCTAACAAAGATTTAATAATTAAACCCGTCCACTTTTTACTAAGAAGTGTAAAAGCCGACTCAAACTTTGGACATAAACAAGAATTATGCTCCATATGTTTCACCTCTCCTTTATTATAAAATAGTTTCTTATAAAAAGTAAGTAATAAAACTTTCCTTATTTTTTATAAATGCATTTTGATTTTCCAACATATAAATTGCGACTATGAAGAACACAAGGAGACTCCCACTTATTTTCTCCTTCTTTTTTCACATGGAATAGGGCTAAAAAAGGCACTGTCCCTAAAAGCCCGATTGGCGAGGGCTAATAATCAGTGGGGGATGGAGCCCCCCACTGATTAAAGTTTCACTTTATGTCGGTCTTTCAATCCGTATTTATATAAATTAAATTTTATCACTTCAAAATATTAACTTGTCAAATAGGCATACGGATATCCGTAAAAAACTCTCTACAAAAAGAGAGCTTTTACATTTTTATTATTTTGTATACCACCCTAGACCTAGTGATCCCTCTCCTAAGTGCGTTCCAATTACAGCGCCAAAATAACTGATGCGGATTGTAACATGAGGGTACTTTTCCTCTAATTCTTGCTGCCACTCTTTCGCTTCTTCTTCACGATTTGCATGAATGATAACAGCCTCCATCGGCATACCTTTACTCGCATGYTCATCGAAAATTTCAACGATACGYTTTAGTGCCTTTTTGCGTGTGCGAATYTTTTCAAACGGRATAATRAYTTTATCTCTAAAATATAAAACTGGCTTTACTTGCAATAGGCTACCGATAAATGCTTGCGCGCTATTTAAACGGCCACCGCGTTGCAAATGATGAAGATCATCAACAACAAAATAAGCATCTATCGTTTGCTTCATTTCATCAAACCTAGCTAAAATCTCTTCTGGCACCTTTCCTTCGCTTACCATTCTCGCACCTTCACGCACATAAAACCCTTGTACCTCACAGCTRATTTCAGAATCATACGTATATACGTTTATCCCTTCGACCATTTGCCCAGCTGTCATTGCTGTTTGATATGTACCGCTAATTCCGCTTGAAAGATGGATACAAATCACCGCATCGTATTCTTTTGCTAGTTCTTCAAATAGCTCCACAAATTTTCCAATTGCTGGTTGAGAAGTTTTTGGAAGTTCTTCATGTTCACGTACTTTTACATAAAAATCATCCGCTGTAATTTCTGCTTCTTCTTGATAAGAATTCGTTCCAAAAATCACATTTAATGGAATCATATATATATTGAGTTCTTCACGAATATGCTTCGGTATATATGCTGTACTATCAGTAACAATAGCTGTTCTCATTTTCGTACCTGCCTTATAAAAAAGTTTTTATTTCCTAATTTTACACGAAAATAGGAAAAGGTGCATTAATGTATGAAAAATGCCGGGATAAGATTATAATAAACACTTGGACAATTTACAACAAAAATATTAAATTTATAATAGAACTTGCTATTTTCCTACAAAAAATGTTTGAATCTGAAAACTCCCCCTTTTACAATAAAAGTACTAGTAATCTTGAAAGGTAGGGGCGTATATCATTGTTATTACAATATTTAACAATCAAAGGCTACGGTGAGCACGAAATTGTCATTCAAAAGTCACGGTTTATTTGCTATATAAGTCGAGCGAAAACAGAAGAAGAAGCACAAGAATTTATTCAAAAGATAAAAAAGCAGCATTGGAACGCAACACACAACTGCTCAGCCTATTTAATTGGGGAGCAAGATCAAATTCAAAAGGCAAATGATGACGGTGAACCAAGCGGTACAGCTGGTGTACCTATGCTAGAAGTATTAAAAAAACGCGGATTGAAAGATACCGTTGTTGTTGTCACACGATATTTTGGCGGCATTAAACTTGGTGCCGGTGGTTTAATTCGTGCATATGGAAAATGTACAAGTGAAGGAATTAACTATGTAGGTGTTGTCGAACGAAAATTAATGCGAGTTATGAAGACAGAAATTGACTATACACTACTTGGAAAAATTGAAAATGAATTACGCCACTCAAAATATGTTATTAAGGAGATTCATTACCTAGAAAATGTGACATTTGACACTTATGTGGCAGAAGATCAAAAACAAACTTTCACAGAGTGGATGATTGAACTAACAAATGGGAAATGTACAATACAAGAAGATGACATGCTGTATTTAGAACAAGACATTGTGCAACAATAACATATATATATTAAAAGGAGTTTATGTATGGAAGAGCGTTATGATCATCTCCAGAAAAGAAGAGTGAAAAAAAAGCGCAGACGTAGATTGTTTATCTACCTCATTTTTATGTCCTTAATTGGTAGTGTAGGGCTTTACATGTTTAACTCTTACTCTTCACTCATGGAGATGTATAGTGGCTTTACTCGTGATAAATCAAAATTACGTGCGAAAGATGTAGAAATTACAAAAGAACCTTTCAGCGTCCTTATTATGGGAATTGAAGATTATGCAACGGATGGACAAAATGGACGAACAGATTCTCTTATGTTCGCAACAATTAACCCAAAAACAAAAAATGTTTCACTCATGAGTATCCCGCGTGACTCACGTGTTACGATTGCTGGAAAAAATAAAAAAGATAAAATTAACGCGGCGCATGCTTACGGCGGAGAAAAAATGGCATTAGACACAGTCGAGAATTTTTTAGAGGTGCCTGTTGACCACTACGTTAAAATTGATTTCAAAGGCTTTAAAGGGATTGTCGATGCCGTTGGTGGCATTACAGTCGATGTGCCGTTTAATTTCGAGGAACGATCTGATATAGATTACTACAAACTGATTCAATTTAAACAAGGACAGCAAGAATTAAATGGCGAAGAAGCACTCGCTTATGTCCGTATGCGAAAGCAAGATCCAAATGGAGATTATGGCCGAGCTGCAAGACAACGACAAGTACTTGCCGCGGTTGTCCATAAACTAAATTCCGCTTCTACAGTCTTTAAAATTAAAGACTTAGCAGAGGTTGTTGGGAAATACGTAAAAACTGATATACCTGTATCCGATGGACTTGCCTTATATAATAAGTTATCTGGATTCGATCCTTCTACCATACAAACGATTAAATTAGAAGGTGAAGATAAAAAACTAAATGGTATCTATTACTTTATTCCAAATGAAATGAGCGTTCAAAATGTTCGTAATGAAATTTTGAAAAACTTAGGACAAGATAAAACAGACACGCATTCTACAACCAATACAAGTTCTAATTCTGATACGAATTCAACAAATTCATCTACTAAGAAAAAAGAACAGGAACCTCCGTCTACGAACGCTAACGCGGAATGGTTAATGCGAAATCATCAGTAGAGATTACTACTTAAAAGAAAAGAGCCGCTTCTTATATCAACAGATATGAGGAGCGGCTCTTTTTTCTACTTATTTTTTATTAAAATATTGTAAAATTGCTTCTACAATACGCTCTGAAGCAAGGCCATCACCATAAGGATTAGATGCTTGCGCCATTTTGTCATGTGCTTCTTTATTAGATAATAATTCGTCTGCAAGTGTAAAGATTGTTTCTTCGTCTGTACCTGCTAATTTTAATGTACCAGCTTCAATACCTTCCGGACGTTCTGTCGTATCACGTAGAACAAGAACCGGTACGCCAAGAGAAGGTGCTTCCTCCTGCACACCACCAGAATCTGTTAACATTAAGTATGAACGTGCTGCAACATTATGGAAATCAATTACATCTAGTGGCTCAATTAAGTGAATACGATTATGATCTCCTAAAATATCGTTAGCTGTTTTACGAACAACAGGATTCATATGAACTGGATACACAACTTGTACATCTTCGTACTTTTCAACAAGGCGTTTAATTGCACGGAACATGTTGCGCATTGGTTCACCTAAATTTTCACGACGATGTGCTGTCATAAGTACAAGTCGGTCATTTCCAAGCTTCTCTAGTACTGGATGACTATATTCTTCTTTTACTGTTGTTTTTAGTGCATCAATCGCTGTATTTCCTGTTACGAAAATACGTGCTTCATTTTTATTTTCTTGTTGCAAATTCGTTGCTGATTTTGCAGTAGGAGAGAAATGAAGATCTGCCATTACACCTGTTAATTGACGGTTCATTTCTTCCGGGTATGGAGAATATTTATCCCATGTACGAAGTCCAGCTTCAACATGGCCAATCGGAATTTGATTATAGAAAGCAGCAAGGCTCGCAATAAAAGTAGTTGTTGTATCACCATGTACAAGAACGATATGCGGCTTTGCTTCCTTCATTACTTTATCTAAGCCCTCTAAACCACGTGTTGTAATATCAATTAATGTTTGACGATCTTTCATGATATTCAAATCAAAATCCGGCGTAATACCAAAGATATTCAATACTTGATCTAACATTTGGCGATGCTGTGCTGTCACTGCTACAATTGATTCAATTTGCTCAGGATGTTTTTGCAACTCTAACACAAGAGGTGCCATTTTAATCGCTTCTGGACGTGTTCCAAAAATCGTCATTACTTTTAAACGTTCAGTCATTTCAWTGCCTCTTTTCTTTCACTAGTTACGATATATGAAAAACTAACATAAAACCTCCCCTTTTGAGTGGGAAGAGCGTCTGGCTATGCATAGTAGCGGTCAGACCCTCTTTTAGCCCCATGCCATATGAAAACAAACGGAGAAAACGAGTGAAAATCTCCTTTTGTTTTCATAGCCGCAACTTATATGCCAGCTAATCAACATAGATTTATATAAATACAAATTGAAAAACTAACATAAAATCTTCTCTTTTAGGTAGAAGAGAACGTCCGGCTATGCATAGTAGCGGTCAGACCCTTTAGCCCCCATGCCATGTGAAAACAAACGGAGAAAACGAGTGGAGATCGCCTTTTGTTTTCATAACCGCAACTTATATGCCAGCTAATCAACATGGATTTATATAGTATTGTTACACTCACCATTATATATTGAGAAAACAAAAGGACAAAAAAAGCGTTTTTAATAGACGGTAGAAACTTTCCTATTACGAATGCTCTTTCTGCCAACGGAATAGTAATCCATTCTATGTTTCTCAACATCTTTCCCAGTATAACAATTTCTCCCATCAAATAAAATAGGTTCACCCATAAGTTGCACATACCTTTCTAATGGATACGTTCGTATGCATTCCCAATCGGTTACAATAAACGCTACGTCCACTTTCTCACATATATTAGAAATTTCATTTATGAAGCTAATTTTCGTAGCCAAAAAAGCATTTGAAGCATATTTAATCATCTCCGCACTGCGGATATCTGTAACAAACGTTTCAATTAACAGCTTACTGTATAGCCTCTCTACCTTCTGCGCGATTTCTTCTGTCTCCGCTCCTATGACGATGCGATCACCATGAAAAAAGTCATGTATACCAGAACCTTCATGTAAAAATTCCCGATTTGATACCATATGTATCATATGGTACATATGCCGCCCTTGTAGCTTCTCCTGAATCCATTCTTTCATTTGATTGTTCGTACCTACAGGAACCGTACTTTTTGTAACCACAATTATATCTGAATTGGCACACATACCAATTTCATAACAACTATTACGAATATATGTTAAATCTGCCGTTCCATCCGGTAAAGATGGTGTTCCTACTGCTACAAATATGAAATCTGAATGTTTAAATGCCTCTGTTTGACTTGATGTAAATGCTAATCATTTTTCTTGGACTGCTGCATCTACTAATTGCCTCAGACCAGGTTCATAAATTAGCATTTCCCCTTGCTTCATTCTCGCTATTTTCCCTTGATTTATATCAAAACAAGTAACCGAATGACCTAATGTGGTTAATCCTACTCCAGTAATTAATCTTACATATCCAGTACCTATCACCGTAATTTTCATTAGATGTTCCGCCCAGAATACCTAAGATTATAGTTTAGATATTCTAGGCTTCCCCCTTTCATACTAAAACTGAATATATGTCGATGTCTTTAAGGCACCCTTTTTCCCATACTAAGACATGAAGTTGTTGCTTTTAAGTATATAAAAATGAGATAGCATGCAAGCCCTCACTCCCTATTATATGAGACGCCTGCTCTTTCTTTTTTTAAGATTTTGTAAAATAACATCGTTTATTTGGATGTATTTCTTTACAAACTGTTCTATTATCGGCACATTTGAAGTTTCCATATTTTAACGCGGAACGTACGTATTTTAACGTGCAACACTTATAGTAAAGAGAATCGGTCACATCCTACCATCCCTACTAGGGACAGACTTATATGTAAATGTCATAAATCTGTACCACAATTTAAAAACTATGCAATACAAGTTAATGATAAGATATATTATAACCTTCTTGTGCGACATCGTATTTATTATAAACTTGTCATATATTTTATCTATTTCCAATTACAGTGAATAGAAAAAAAGATTGAATTCTAATCTTTTTGTGATACCATATGTTATGAGCCTGCAAACAATCATCATAATTTTCAGATAACTTTTTCAAAAATTACGTTAAAATATAAAAGGTGGGGTATTAATGGACTCACAAGTGATTTATGCTGTTTTGGCATCTTTCATTACCGTATTAGTTGTTACTCCTTTCGTTATCAAATTAGCATTTAAGATCGGAGCAACTGATAAGCCAAACGCACGTAAAGTACACCAAAAAATTATGCCTCGTCTAGGTGGACTGGCAATTTTCATTGGTGTAGCCGTTGGGTTCTTTGTTAGTGGATTATATGAACAAAGAATGATGTCGATTACTATAGGTGCTATTATCATTATCATCATCGGTATTTTAGATGATATGTACGAATTATCAGCGAAGGTAAAATTCGGTGGACAACTATTAGTTGCCGTACTTATTGTAAAAAGTGGATTATTAGTACAGGTGCTATATATTCCAATCTTAGGAGATACTGAACTTGGTATCCTTGCATATCCAATTACAGTATTTTGGATTGTAGGTATTACAAATGCCATTAACTTAATTGATGGATTAGATGGATTATCCGCTGGGATTTCATCTATCGTCCTTGCAACATTAGCATATATGGCCTTTACTAGCCCTATGGGTACTGGTGCTGTTATTATTCTGCCACTAGCACTCATTGCACTTGCAAGTACACTTGGATTTTTATTCTATAACTTCCATCCAGCAAAAATTTTCATGGGAGACACAGGTGCATTATTTTTAGGATATTGTATTTCTGTTATATCGTTACTGGGATTATACAAAAGTGTAACGTTATTCAGTTTCCTTGTTCCTATTATCATTTTAGGTGTACCTATCTTCGATACAACATTTGCGATTATCAGACGAATTGTGAATAAAAAACCAATTTCTGCACCAGATAAATCGCATTTACATCATCGTCTATTGGCAATGGGCTTTTCTCATCGTACGACGGTACTTATCATTTACGCATTTGGTATTTTCTTTAGCGTAAATGCAATTATTTTCACTAGCGCAACATTGTGGTTATCCATTATCCTTCTGTTCGCTTTAATCTTCTTTACTGAAATCGTAGCAGAAGTAATTGGTCTTGTGCACGAACGTTACAAACCAATTATTTCCTTCTATAAAAAAGTAAAAAAACGCGAATAATAACTGTAGTATAGCCTTTATTAGTGTAAAATATTCAAATAGCACTCTTTCTTCTTAAAGAAAGGGTGCTATTTTTTATTTCCAAAATATAGTTTGTTTGAGAGTTCTTCTATTGGAGAAAGATATATATGTAAAGAGGATAATGAGACTACAATCTTAACTCCTTCTCCATGACTGTTAGACTGAGGGTGAGTATTTTGATGAAGCAAATGCTTCAATGTATTATTATATTTTTAAGTATTACTACATGTCCGGTATCTTATACTGAAGCAGCCGCTAACTCCCCACTTACACATCAATCTACGATTCAGAACGCGGCTCTTCCGCCCAAAATTGCATACTTAACATTTGATGATGGGCCAAACAAATACACATCACAAATTTTAAACATCTTAAAGCAAAAGCAGGGAAAGGCAACCTTCTTTGTAATTGGTGGCAAGGCTTCACATTATCCACAAACAATGAAACGTTTCATACAAGAAGGTCATTATATCGGTCTTCATAGCATGTCTCATGACGTAAAGCGTTTATATACTGGTGATCCATCCGTTTTAATTACCGAAATGGAGCAGGCCCGCTCTATTGTGCGCCATATAGCAAATTTAGATACACACCTTGTTCGCGTTCCGTATGGTAGTATGCCTTATTTAAAAAAGAATTATCGTGATGCACTTGTTTCCGCTCAGTACAAAATGTGGGATTGGACAATCGATACATATGACTGGAAAAGTTATCATAATCCTTCTGCTATATTAGAGCGTGTTATGAACCAAAGCGACGAACAAGTTGAAGTTATTTTAATGCATGATTCTAGCGTTACAGTGAAAATTCTTCCAAAGGTAATTGACTACCTTAAGGCGAAAGGATACACACTTCTTCCCTATAATCCTTCCTCTCATTCAGAAGTGAATTTCTGGAAGGACGCAAGATTGTAACAGCTTTAGTATAGACTAGAGCTGTTTATTCTTTTTCTCTTCCCACACTTCCCATTTTTGTGTAAAATTTTAAATAGTGACAAAGTTTCGAGGTGAAGAAAAATGAAACGAATGGACCTCATTTATAATGCAATACAAAAAGGGAATTACTCAGAAGGTGTAACAGCATCTGAACTCGCTACACTTCTACAGCTAGACCGTGCAAATGTAAGCAGCGATTTAAATAAACTTGTGAAAGATGGTCGTTTATCCAAAACGGGAACACGCCCTGTCCGTTTCTATTTAGGAGCCAACTCCCACGTGGAAACGCATTCACAAAATAACACTTCACTCGATGCCTTTGCAAGAAAAAACACAAGCCTCAAAATTGCGATTGAAAAAGCAAAGGCTGCTGTACTCTATCCTCCAAATGGTATGCATACATTACTACTTGGAGAAACGGGTGTCGGGAAATCTATGTTTGCCTCTTTAATGCACGAGTATGCAATTGAAGTAAATCAGCTCCCAAAAGATGCACCGTTTATCGTTTTTAACTGTGCGGATTACGCAAATAATCCACAGCTCCTGCTTGGACAACTTTTCGGGATAAAAAAGGGGGCTTACACTGGTGCAAGTGACCAAAAAGGGTTAATCGAAAAAGCCCACGAAGGAATTCTCTTCCTGGATGAGGTGCACCGCCTCCCGCCAGTAGGTCAAGAAATGTTATTCACATTTATTGACCGCGGTGTGTATCGCCGCCTTGGGGAAACAGAGAACGAGCGCCGAGCACAAGTATTAATTATTACTGCAACAACAGAAGAACCAAACTCTTTTTTACTCAAAACCTTTACGAGACGGATTCCGATGACCGTAACGCTTCCACCACTTCGTGAGCGAACGCATCAGGAACGCTTCGCTCTCTTGCAGCTCTTTTTTACAAATGAAGCAATTCGTCTGCGAAAAAACATTCATGTCAGTCCGAACGCATCAGGAACGCTTCGCTCTCTTGCAGCTCTTTTTTACAAATGAAGCAATTCGTCTGCGAAAAAACATTCATGTCAGTCCGAACGCAATGCGTGCTTTCGTCTTTTATCAATGTCCAAACAATATCGGACAATTAAAAACCGATGTACAAATTGCCTGTGCGAAAGCCTATTCTGATTTCGTAACAAAGAAAAGAGAGCATGTCCGCGTTTCAAGTGCTGACTTGCCATGGTACATGAAGGAAGGCTTGTTTATTGAAAGAAAAAGCCGTCATCTGTATCAAGTGCCAAACGAAACATTTGTATTTACGAGTGACGAAGGATGGAGCAAACATAAAACAGAAGATTCACGTTCTTCCATTTATGATTACATTGATCATAAATATGAAGAATTACAAGCACGCGATATTGAAGAAGAAGAATTAGAATTACTAATAGACAACGATCTCCAAAGCTTTTTCGTTCAGTATTTTAATCAAATGTCACAAAAGACAAGTCATGAAAATGTCTTTAAAATTGTCGATCGCAATATTGTTTCTGTATGCGAAAAAATCGCTGAACTAGCCGAAAAACATTTAGCTAAGACATTTGATGAAAAAGTCTTTCTTGCTTTAAATTTACATGTACAGACAACTTTACAACGACTGCAGGGTGGGAAACAAATTCATCACCCGCAGCTGAATCAAATTCGCACGAAATATAAAGAAGCTTTCTCAGTTGCCATGCAATGTATTCAACTATTAGAAGAAGAATTACAAGTAACGATGCCCATTGATGAAGCTGGATTCTTAACGATGTTTTTCGTTGTTGATCCCATTCCTGCTTCCCAAACAGAAGTAAAAGTATTAATTTTAGCCCACGGCAATGGTATCGCAACAGAAATGGCAAATGTCGCGAATGAACTCCTCGGTATTGATGAAGTAACAGGAATTGATATGCCGCTTCATGAATCACCGAAAGATTTCTTRGAACGWGTRAAAGTGTAYATGAAAACACTCGGGCATATAAACGGACTGCTTTTACTCGTCGATATGGGTTCACTTGCCTATATCGGGGATATACTAGAGACAGAATTTCATATCCCTGTACGCGTTCTCTCTATGACAAGTACGCCGCACGCATTAGAAGCAGCAAGAAAAGCTCAGCTCGGGTACTCATTAGATGCGTTATATGAAACCGTGAAAAACTTAACACCGTTTTACCTTAATGTACAAGAAGAAAAGAAAAAGCCACTTGCTCCCATGAAATCAGTCATTTTAACAGCTTGTTTAACAGGAGAAGGAAGCGCACTGGCCATTCAAAAAATGCTTGAAAACTATTTACGATTCGATAAAGATTTAATAGAAATTATTCCAATTAGTATCGTTCATGAAAAAGATTTAACAAAAATGATCGAAAACATTAAGAAAGAACGCAATATGATTTGTATTGTGACAAACTTTGATGTACAAGTACCATGTTTAACTTATCATTTCCAAGACATTGTAAACTATAAAGCCATTCAGCCAATTCAAGAATTAATTACGTATGAAGAAACATATGCAAAAATGGCTGATATTCTCGGGCAACAAATGCAGCGCGATGATGGGGCACTGATGATTAAAACAATACGGTACGCGCTCAACACAATTCAAGAGCTCATCTCCTTACAGTTAAACTCTGATAGTTTAATGGGAGTTATTTTGCATATGAGCTGTATGATTGACCGGCTTCAAAAGGGAGAAAAGCTCCTCCCTTATCCTGACAAAGAAGCGCGTAGACAAGATGAATATTGGATGTATATGAAAGTAAAAAAAGCCCTGCAACCAATTGAAAATACGTTTGATGTGCAGATTCCAGATGATGAAGTGTTTTATGTAATGGACTTCTTCATAAGAAACCAACCAGAAAAAAAAGAGTAACGTAAACATGCCCGTGAATTTCAAAATTCATGGGCATGTTTATTTACCGGCTCATGGACCTGCTATATTCTTTTACCTTCCCACGAATTTCTCCCCTTGCATGTGCTTTTGTATGAACATTTACATATGCATTCGCTTCATCAATTGCCTGCACAAGATTTTCAAACGTCTTCCCTTGCAAAGGTCCTTCTAAATCTTCAGTGAACACCACACCCGTTATCGTTCCTTCATTTACGCTAATTCCATGCTTCACAGGTCCATATAAAAACACAACTACTGGCCCGGTCTGATTTCCTTTCCCTAAATGAATTTGACAAGATGTTACCTTCTCAATATTTTTCAATATGACCCTATAATGTAGTTTCGTAAAATCACTATTAAAAATAAGCTCCGCGACCCCATAAGCTTTCGTTTTTACAGGAGGTAGTTCATTATCACCTTTCAGCTTAGCAACAAAATGTTTTGTCATACTAGCAACATTCTCCTTATATAAATTTCAAACTCATGCTGATATCTCTTTAACTAATTTATTGCTGGGACACGATCAATTATGACTCTTTCAGAAATGCTTTTTCATGATGGCTATTCTACTCAAGAAATATTTACAAAAAAATTACATAACAATCATTCCTCACACCACACTGCTTCCTGTATAATGCACGTAAATTTGAAATTTCTTCAGGAGGTTCTTTTTGAAAACATTAATAGAAATATTTCTCGTATCACTCAAGTTAGGCCTTACTTCTTTCGGAGGACCCGTGGCTCACCTTGGGTACTTTCATCATGAATATGTACAAAAACGAAAATGGATGGATGAGCGGAGCTATGGGGATTTAGTGGCACTCTGTCAATTCCTACCCGGTCCTGCAAGCAGCCAAGTTGGAATTGGCACCGGTTTATCACGAGGCGGGCTCCTTGGGGCTGTAGTCGCTTGGATTGGCTTTACACTCCCGTCAGTTCTCTTTCTTGTTTTTTCCGCTTCACTACTCCAGCAATTTCATGTGGTGGAAGCTGGCTGGATTCATGGATTAAAACTTGTAGCAGTAGCGATTGTCGCACATGCAATATGGGGAATGGCACAGAAATTAACACCGGACCGTAACCGAGCAACAATTGCAATTATTACTGCTGCAATTGCGTTATTATTTCCAAGCGCTTGGACACAAGTTACGCTTATTCTACTTGCTGGTCTTCTCGGTTGGCTCTTATATCGTAAGCATGAAATTCCATCTGCTAGCAAAACACATATTCCTGTTTCACGTATAACAGCTGCCCTTTGTCTCTTACTATTCTTTAGTTTATTATTCTTGTTACCACTATTACGACCATTTTCGCACTGGATTGCCATGTTTGATAGTTTCTATCGCTCTGGCTCACTCGTGTTTGGCGGAGGACATGTCGTTCTTCCCCTTCTTGAAAATGAGTTTGTATTAAATGGCATGATGACAAAAGAACAGTTTCTAGCAGGATACGGCTTAACCCAAGCGGTTCCAGGTCCTCTTTTTACATTTGCATCTTACATAGGAACGGTACTAGACGGGGCACTAGGAGCTACTATTGCGACAATCGCTATCTTTCTCCCGGCATTCTTACTTGTCATTGGTGTATTGCCATTTTGGGATCAAGTGAGACGCTTGTCTTATGTACAAGGGGCGCTCCTTGGCATTAATGCCGCCGTCGTCGGTATTTTACTAGCTGCTTTTTATGACCCTATTTGGACAAGCACAATCATGAGTAAAACTGATTTTGTTATTGCTTCTCTCCTATTTTGTCTATTAGCATTTTGGAAAGCACCACCATGGATCGTTGTTGTTCTTGGTGCTTTTAGTGGCTATATTCTTTCTATTATCTAAACATACAAAAAGACGGTCTTACTAAACCGTCTTTTTTACTATATAACTTCCCTTTGATTTTCAAGCATATAAGTCGCGGCTATGAAAACGAAAAGAGGTTTCCACTTAGCGTGAGGCACTGACCGCTTCTATCCATGAGCGGATTCCCTCTCCCTCCTAAAAGGAAAGTTTTTTATATTAAAATTTCACAAGCTCTATCCCTTCTGGTAAAACACTTTCCGTTAAAATCTGTAGTTCATCTGCATTTACAATTAATCGAATCATAGATTTTTCCCTCCTGTAAAATGAAAAAAAGCGGGCTGAGTCAGCGCCGCTTTTTACTTTTCTACTTTTTTGAAGAACTGCGGAAGATATTCTTTATGTGCTTCCAACATTTCATCTAAAATTTGTTTTGCTACTTTATCTGATGGTACAAGTGGATTAATTGTCATAGCAAGCAGCGCTTTATGATAATCCCCTGTAACAGCAGCTTCAATTGACGTGCGCTCAAATKATTTAATTTGCTGAACTAAACCGCGAACAGGAACCGGTAAATCACCTACTGCAATCGGCTTTGGACCATCCTTCGTAATGATACAGTTTACTTCAACAGCAGAATCATGTGGCAAGCTTGCAATTGCACCATTGTTTTTTGTATTAACAGGTTGGATATCACCTTTATTATTATAAATAGACGTAATTAAACTACATGCTGCATCACTGTAGTACGCTCCTCCGCGCTTTTCTAATTGCGGTGGCTTAATATCTAAATTCGGGTCTTTATATAACTCGAATAAGTCATCTTCTAATTGTTTCACCACTTCTGCACGTGTCCCTTTTTCAATAGAAGCTTGTTTTTCTTCTTCTAACATTTCACGTGTTTTATAGTAGTAGCGATGATATGGACATGGAATTGCACGAAGTCCGCGAATGAAATCTGGCTCCCAATCAAGTGCAGCGATGTTTTCCATCGTAATTTGCTTTTCTGGATCTGTTACAAGTTCTAGCACTCGGTCCATCACACTTACTCCATCTAAATACACATCTAATCCGTAGACCATGTGATTTAAACCTGCAAAGTCAACATGAACACGGCTCGCATCTACTTCAAGAATCTTTGCAAGTCCCATACGAATACCAATTGGAACGTTACATAATCCAACTACTTTTTTGATGCTTGTATAACGAAGTACAGCCTCTGTTACCATACCAGCTGGATTTGCAAAGTTAATCAGCCAAGCATTCGGACAAAGCTCTTCCATGTCTTTACAAATATCCAAAATAACAGGAATCGTTCTCAATGCTTTGAATAAACCACCAGGACCATTCGTTTCCTGACCAATCACATCATATTTTAATGGAATTGCTTCATCTTTCGCGCGCGCCTCTAATAAACCAACGCGAAGCTGCGTTGTTACAAAATCAGCATCTTTTAATGCCGCGCGGCGATCAAGTGTTAAGTGAATATCAATTGGTAAACCTGCTTTTTTCACCATACGTTTTGCTAAGTTACCAACGATTTCTAACTTCTCTTTTCCCGCTTCAATATCTACTAACCAAATTTCACGAACAGGAAGCTCATCATAACGCTTAATAAACCCTTCAATTAACTCCGGTGTATAACTAGAGCCACCACCGATTGTAGCAATTTTAATTCCGCTCATATCTTATTCCCCTTTCGCATCAAGCTTTTTATAAAGGTCGATAAATTCCGCTGCTAATTCTTTCACAGTCATTGAATTCATTAAATGATCTTGTGCATGAATTAAAAGAACACTAATCTCTGTTTTTTCTCCTCTTGCTTCTGATTGTATGAGTTCTGTTTGGAAATGATGTGCTTCATTAATCGCTTCTTTCGCTTTTACCATCGCTTCATCTGCTTCCCCTAATTTCCCCTGTTTTGCATATTGCAGTGCTTCCATCGCATAGCTTCTTGCGTTACCGCTGTGTAAAATTAATTGGAATGGGATTTGTTCTGCTGTAGTCATCATAAATACCGCCCTCTCTATATAGTTCAACCGATTAAAATACCCCTTCAGTTTGAACGTGTCTATGAAAATATTATTTTCTTAAATTGGTTTTGGTGTTCTTCTAGATGTGTGCCATCTTTCTGAACAAGATATAAAGTTATTGTTCTCACGAGCTCGTTTCACCCGTGAGAACAATCATGTATTACATAGGTACAGATTGATCGTTTCCTTGTGCTGTAGTTTTTTCAGTGCGAATGATAGAACGGTCACATAATACAACGAATGGATAGTAAATCACCATCGCGATTACAAAGTTGAATAACTGTAGAATTGCACCGGAAATGTGTCCGCCTGTTACAAGGTAACCACTAATGATTGGTGGTGTTGCCCATGGAATCATCACAACTGTTTTTGGCACCAATCCAAGAGATATAGCTGTATAAGAAGTAATTACTAATACGATTGGTGTCACAATAAACGGAACGAATAAAATTGGGTTTAAAATAATTGGTGTACCAAAAATTACTGGTTCGTTAATATTGAATGCACCTGGTCCAATTGATAGCCTTGATACGCCTCGCATTTGCGCGCTTTTCGCTACAATTAATACAACAACTAAGAATGCTAATGTTGCACCAGAACCTCCAAGATATACGAAAGTATCAAAGAACGGTTTTGTAATAATGTTTGGAACATCAAATGAAGATGCGCCATCTTGGAATAACTTGATATTTTTTTCTAATGCTGGTAAGTATAATGGCTCGATGATACCCCCAACAATGTTTGGACCATGTAAACCAAAGAACCAAAGAAGGTGAACAAGAAGTACAATGACAATCGCACTTGGTAATGTACCTGCTAAACCTTGTAATGGTAATTGAATTGTATTAAAGATAAATTCATGAACACTTGTGCCTGCTAATTTCACTGCTAATTGAATACCTGCAACTACTGTTAAAATAACAAACGCCGGAACTAATGCTGCAAATGATCTTAAAACTGCTGGTGGTACTCCGTCTGGCATTTTGAAAGTAATCTCTCTTTGTACAAAGAAACGGAATGCTTCAGTAACAAGAAGTGCCACGATGATTGCTACGAATAAGCCTTGTGCCCCCGTCCAAGCTAAGTTCAATCCGCCCTCTTTCGGTGTTGTTGGCGTAAGAATAATTAACGCACCAAATGAAATAATACCTGCTGACAATCCATCAACACCGTAAGATTTTGCTAAGTTATAACTTGTTGTAAACGCTATAATTAATGCTAAAATTGCGAAAGAACCAGTCCACATTCCTCCGCCAACGTCTTTCCAAACTTCTCCGAATGTACCTTTCATGAAATTTTGGAAGGCTTCAGATGGAAAACCATTAATCAGTGATGCCAGGGCACCAACTAAGATAAGTGGCATAACAGCAATAAATCCATCACGAATTGCAGCTAAATGACGTTGTGACCCGATTTTACCAGCGACTGGAACAACATATTTCTCCATAAATGCAATAAACTTTTGCATTTTCTTTCCCCCCTAATTATTTTTTTAGTGTTAATGCTTGATCTAAAACCGCCTCTCCATTCATCATGCCGTAATGCATTGGATTAATAACGTCGATTCCAACGTTTTTATCATCGGCAAGCGC
The DNA here is from genome assembly GCF_056396765.1 of Bacillus sp. 05T22. Classification (NCBI taxonomy): domain Bacteria; kingdom Bacillati; phylum Bacillota; class Bacilli; order Caryophanales; family Bacillaceae; genus Bacillus; species Bacillus sp. 05T22. Next base: position 191 of record NZ_JBFTMC010000002.1, on the reverse strand, counting down.
TTTCATTGAAGACAGCATATAACGAACTTGTGGCCCTAGTAATAATACATCTGCTTCATCAATGTTATTTTTCACTGCATCCCCAGATACAGCCCAAATCTTTCCCTCTAACCCGCGAGCCTTTGCAGCTGCTTCCATTTTTGTAACTAGTAAACTTGTAGACATTCCTGCTGAACAACAAAGTAAAATAT